>JABDGP010000044.1 GCA_013285945.1 Bacteroidota bacterium
TGCCCGATGTTTATTATGATGATGTTAGAGAACGCGTAGGTCACATCAACGAAGACTGGAAAGAGTTACAAAAATTGAATGTACTCATCGACCGGGACGAAGAAGGGTATCTGCTTCAGATTTTCTCGAAACCGGTGCAAGACCGCCCCACCTTATTTTTTGAAATCATTGAACGGCACGGCGCAAAGTCGTTTGGTAAAGGCAATTTCAAAGCGCTATTTGAGGCCATAGAACTAGAACAGGAGCTCCGCGGAAATTTATAATCGATTTAAAAATGCCTTCCCTTCTCGAAACTGCCACTGCAAAAGCGCAGCATTGGCTCAATAGTAATATTGAAGAAACTACAAAAGAGCAAGTCAGAAAACTTCTTGCCAACCAGGATACCAAAGAACTAATTGACAGCTTTTATAAAGACCTCGAGTTTGGCACCGGTGGTTTACGCGGAATTATGGGCGTTGGAGCGAATTGTATTAACCAATATACCATTGGCGCAGCAACCCAGGGCTTGGCTAATTATCTGATCAAATCATTTCCTTCAAAAAAAATCAGTGTTGCTATCGCCTATGATAGTCGCAATAACAGCAAGTACTTTGCCCAAATCACTGCCGATGTATTTTCTGCCAATGGAATTACGGTGCATCTTTTTTCAAATCTTCGGCCAACACCGCTTCTTTCGTTTGCTATCCGTCACTTAAAATGCGATTCGGGTATAGTCATCACTGCCTCGCACAATCCAAAAGAATATAATGGTTACAAAGCCTATTGGAATGACGGGGCACAGCTTGTACCGCCACACGATGGGAATGTTATCAATGAAGTTGAGGCCATCACAAATTTCGATCAGATAAAATTCAATGCCGATCCATCAAGAATCAAAGCGATCGGCAGTGAGGTTGAAGATGCTTATTACAAAGAAGTAATTCAGCGAATCCCCAAAAAGGATTCCATTCTTCGGCAAAAGAATATTTCACTGGTATATACAAGTCTTCACGGAGCCGGCATCACCATGGTGCCCGAATGCCTGAAACGACTGGGATTTGAAAACGTCAATATTGTTCAAGAGCAAAAAGAACCCGACGGCAATTTTCCAACCATTCAGTCACCCAATCCGGAAGAGCAATCGGCAATGGCTATAGCACTCAGAAATGCTAAAGAACTGAATGCCGAATTGGTAATGGCCACCGATCCTGACACCGACCGTGTTGGTTTGGGGATTAAAAACATCAACGGAGAATTCTTTCTTCTTAATGGCAATCAGGCATTCAGCCTGATGATGTGGTTCATCCTCAAAAATTTGCCTGACAAGAAAGGATCCTATATCGCCAAGACGATTGTCACTTCAGAATTGGTAGATGACATGGCCCGCAATCTTGGAATAGAATGCTACAACACACTTACCGGATTTAAATACATCGCCGAATTGATGGGCGAACTGGATGGCAAAAAGAAATTCATCGCTGCCGGAGAAGAGAGTTACGGCTACATGATCGGAGATTTTGTGCGTGACAAAGATGCAGTAAGTGCGTGTGCTTTTTTTGCTGCAATGGCGGCAGTCGCCAAAGATGAAGAACAAACACTGTACGACTGGCTTCTCCAGATGTACGTTGAACATGGTTTTTATAAAGAAGGACTTGTTAATCTGGTGCGCAAAGGCGCTGATGGAGAGCAACAGATCAAGGCGTTGATGGAGAAATTTCGCAATGATACTCCTCAAACTTTAGCCGGTGAAAAGGTAATCCGGGCACTTGATTATAAAACAAGTCTAGAAAAAGATTTAGTCGACGGAAAAGTCAAACCAATCCACTTATCAAAATCCGACGTACTCCAATTTTATACTCAGCAAGGCTCCAAAATTTCGGTACGGCCCTCGGGCACTGAGCCGAAGATCAAATTTTACGTAAGCGTAAACCACAAACTCGCTTCAAAATCAGATTTCGAGAAGGTGAATTCTGAGCTTGACAAAAGAATCTTAGCAATAAGTCAGGCTTTAGTTTAGGTCTTTTTTAGTGCTGTACGGGCGAGAATTGCTGCCATTCCAAGGAAGCAAAGCACTCCCAATATTGCATAGCCATTTTCGCTAATCACCTCCGTAAGACGATGTTCAAGGCTGATTGATTCTAACGCTTCAAAATAAAATACAGAAAGCACAGCGACCACAACCCCTGAGATTGCTCCGCCTGCAATCAAACCTGTCGCAAATAAATTTCCCCGGCCCAGATCATCCTCTTCCTTCTTTTCATTTTTACGTTCTGAACGCCAGTCTATTAGGCCTTTAATTGCTCCACCAATAAAAATAGGAAGTGTAGTTGCCAATGGAAGGTATAGCCCGATAGCAAATGCCAGCGCCTTGATTCCACACAGCTCAAGAGTAAGAGAGATGAATAAACCCACCATCACATACTGCCAGTCGAGGTTGAATGAAAGAATTCCTTTTGTAAGTGTAGCCATTAAAGTGGCCTGTGGAGCAGGGTATTTTGTACTGCCAATCGCATGTGTAAATCCTTGGTCAATCAAATCCTGTGTCGGAGTATCCAGTACTTTAATAATTATTCCAATGGCAACAGACGAAACCAGTGCCCCTATAAATAAAGATATCTGTTGATATTTTGGCGTTGCGCCAACCAGAAAGCCTGTTTTAAGATCTTGCGATGTTCCCCCTGCATTTGCCGCCGCGATACAAATAATCCCACCAACAACCAGTGCCATCGGCTCGTATACCTTTCCTGTCCAGCCCACGGCTGTAAAAATCAAACAGGTACCCATCAGTGTGGCAATCGTCATTCCGCTGATAGGGCTGTTGCTCGTACCCACTAGTCCGACAATGCGACTCGCCACCGTCACAAAAAAGAACCCGAATACGATAATCAAAACTCCCAGCAACATTTTTTGAAGAATACTGTCGCCCGGAATTTTTGGGAGAATAGCAATGATTATAACCAGTAATAAGCTCCCGATGATCACAACCTTGAACGACAAATCACGCTCGGTGCGCAAAACACTGGTTGCTCCTTTTTCTTTCAGCGACCCCATGCTTTCACGAAATGAACCGACAATCGTCGGGATTGTTTTTAACAGCGTGATAAAACCTCCGGCGGCAACTGCTCCTGCTCCAATCTGACGGATGTAAGCGAAATAAAGTGCACTTGATGGATTTGCAAAAGTTTTAGTTACAGGATCCCAATTACCGCGACCACCCGCTGTTGTTATATCTTTCAAATAACCCAGCGTTACCAATTGATGGGCGACTTGTTCAAACGGAACAAGCGTAGCCAGCAAAGGAATAATTGCCCACCATGCCAGGACTGACCCTGCCACAAGCACTCCTGAAATCCGTGGACCGATGATATAACCTACGCCAAGATATTCAGGCGTGATTTCTCCGTTGATAGTTGCCGAAGGCCAAAATTTATTCGCTTGCCGCGTTATAAATGCTGGAGTTTCCGAAATCACATGAAAGACCTTTTGAAGCATCGCGTAAGCAAACGCCACACCCATCCCTACAAAAGCAGTCTGCGCAAAAACTCCACCCTTCTCTCCGGCTTGTAACACCGATGCGCAAGCGGTTCCTTCTGGGTAGGGAAGTGAACCATGCTCATTCACAATCAGTGATTTCCGCAATGGGATCATCATCATCGTTCCAAGCATTCCGCCCAAGGCGGCCAAAGAGAAGATTGTAAAGTAATTAAAGTATGCCTCGCTGTTGATCACGCCATTTTCATCGGCCGACAAAAACAAAAAACCGGGTAATGTAAATGCAACTCCGGCAGCAATCGATTCACCCGCAGACCCAGTAGTCTGGATAATGTTATTTTCTAAAATTGTAGTCTTGAAAATTTTCCGACCAAGGGTAATAGCAATTACCGCAATTGGGATTGAAGCCGTCACAGTCAATCCTGCCTTGATGGCCAAATATGTCGTAGAGCAGCCAAACACAATTCCAAAAAAACATCCCAGCAAAATTGATTTGATGGTGAGTTCGGCCATGTTTTGCTCTGGCAAGACATAGGGTTTAAAAGGGGTATTGGCCATACACGATGATTACGTTATTTGATTATTTGAATAATGTTATCCGCTATCTTCTAATCAATCCTGCGATTTCTGTGGAGCAATCAGGTTAAAAACAAAAATGGACACTGTTGACAACAACCCGATACCCGCCAGGATATACCACATCATCGAGGGGTTTGTTGAAAGATAATCCAACCGCAGCCAGTCAGCGACCGCACCGGCAGAGAACGATCCGATGGCTACCGGCAAAAAAGCAAAACCCATAAACGTGCCTATCTGTTCTTTGGGCGCGAGTTTGCTTACATACTCATAAAATCTCGGGATGCAAATCGATTCTCCAAAGGCAAATAGCCCAATAGCAACAACTGTGGCCATTATGGTACCCAGCGCTCCTATTGCAATCCAGGAAATACTTGAAATAGTGAAGCCAAGAATTATCGCATTTATAGGCTTCCACTTGCTCACCAACGCTGTCATTGGTATTGTAAGGAAAATGATACACAGGGCGTCAACAGTTTCCAGTAACTCAAAATCCTCAAACTTTAAAACTTCGGTTCCATAAAAAGGGACTAGGTAAAATATTTGCCAGAAGATTAAATAGAATCCCGAAAAGATTATAAGGAAAATGATAAACTTAAAATTGCCAAAGACTAAAAGCATGTCGCTGAACACCTTTCCAAAAGTTCTTTTTTCAGCCTTTGTTTCGTCAACATCTTCAGGTTCTCTAAAAAAGAGAAATGTGCCTGCAAACAAAAGCGCTGAGGTAATAGAAGACATAATCAGCACGTACTCAATACCCAGATCTTTGCGAACCATCAAGGCTATTATCGGGCCCAACGCACCACCAAAATTCACCAGCGTATAATAAATCGAAAAGCCGAACGCTCGTGCATCCGGCTTTGATGTTTTTGAAACTGTACCGACAATACAAGGCTTAATCAGCGATCCACCCACCGCAGTAAGCAACAATACAGAAAGAGTGTACGGATAAACACCAACAACCTGAACAATTGATTGTCCAAATTGCAATCCGGCAAGGCCTATTAAAAAATAGCCAACACCAAAAATAAGGAAGCAGGCCATGAGCGTTTTGCGAAACCCATAGCGATCAACAAAAACCCCCGCAACAATCGGCAACGAATAGATTACGCCTGAAAATATACCGGCCAGTTTACCGGCATCATCCGACAGACCTACTTTTGTAGCGAGGTAAACAGCGAGTACGGCTTTCGATCCATAAAATGCAACGCGCTCAAATAATTCTAATGTATTGGCTATCCAAAAAGAGGAAGAGAAACCAGTGCGGATAGCCGTAAGGCGGTCAGTAAAACTCATGCAGGCTTTAACAATTAGGTAACGCCCGACAAAGTAGGTTTATTGACAGAAATATCAAAGACCTGATTAGACCTGGAGATTGATCCTACTGCCCCAGGTAAGAGCGGAGCATTTTACTTCGTGAATTATGGCGAAGTCTTCGTGTAGCTTTTTCTTTTATCTGGCGGACGCGCTCACGGGTGAGGTCAAATTTCTCGCCGATTTCTTCCAATGTCATTGCATGCTTTCCATTCAGTCCGAAGTACAAAGCAATCACATCCGATTCGCGCTCGGTAAGAGTAGCCAGTGCACGCTGCACTTCTTTTTGCAGAGAGTCGGTCATCAACCCTGAGTCTGGTGTATCCTCGTTGTCGTCTTTTAAAACATCGAGTAACGTATTATCCTCTCCCTGAACAAAAGGAGCATTCATAGAAACCTGACGACCGGAAAGGCTAATGTTGTTTACCACTTCCTCCATGGGGATCTCCAAAACTTCGGCTAACTCATCGGCCGAAGGCTCGCGTTGAAATTTCTGCTCAAGGCTTGAAAATGTCTTATAAATTTTATTAAGCGAACCCACGCGGTTCAACGGTAGGCGCACGATCCGTGACTGTTCGGCCAGGGCTTGCATTATAGACTGACGAATCCACCACACGGCATAAGAAATAAATTTGAATCCGCGCGTCTCATCAAAACGCTTTGCTGCCTTAATCAAACCTACATTACCTTCGTTGATAAGGTCGCCCAGGGCAAGTCCGTTGTTCTGGTATTGTTTAGCCACCGAAACCACAAACCTGAGATTGGCCTTAGCCAATTTTTCGAGCGCCACCTGGTCTCCCTCTCTGATCCTTTTTGCCAGTTCAACCTCAACTTCTGAAGTGATCAAATCCACCTTCCCGATTTCCTGTAAATATTTATCAAGGGATTGGCTTTCCCGGTTCGTAATTTGTTTAACAATCTTGAGTTGTCTCATTGAATCGCATTTAGCAGGTTAACAGAAAGTTTTGAGAAAAGATTTCATTTATTAAAAAGTCAGGCTGGAGCGCCCCAGTCTTTTCAGGTAAAGCAGATGTGAAGCTAATGCCTTTAAGATTGACGAATATTCATTGTAAACGATGTTGTATTCTGCACAAGTCTCCTTCACAATCCTGCTTATTTGAGGATAATGGATGTGGCTAACCCATGGAAACAAATGATGCTCGATCTGAAAATTCAAACCGCCAAGCAGCCAAAACCAGATTTTATTAGTTGTTGCAAAATTGGCCGTAGTGCTTACCTGGTGGAGTGCCCACTCTTGCATTTTTTTCGATCCGCCATCCATTGCCGGAAATTCAGTGGCTTCAACTACATGAGCAAGCTGAAAAATAATACTAATGGCGAGGCCACACACAAAGGTGACAACAACAAAACCAATCAATGCATATAACCATCCTACCTGTGTAACCGGCAAAACGATGTAAACACTCACATAAGCAACTTTGGTAAGCCAGAAAATGAAATGCTCCTTTCTCTTTAAGATTTTAGGAGGAGTATTAGCCGCAACCCGGCCAGAAAAATATTTGGTAAAATCTTCATAGAAGACCCACGCCATGTAAGAGATACCGTACAACAATACCCAATAAACGTGTTGAAACCGATGCATCTTATGCAACGGCTGACCGCTGTGAAGGCGCATGAAGGGCTGCACATCAATATCAGAATCAATTCCCTCAATATTGGTAAACGTATGATGATTGATGTTGTGCTTTATCTTCCAGAAGTACGCGTTCCCGCCCAGCACATTCAAAAAATAGGCTGAAATGCTATTTAACCACTTGTGTTTAGAGAAACTTTGATGACCACCTTCATGCATAATGTTAAACCCGATAGTTGCCAGATTCAAGCCGAGGAGCACACAAAGCAACAAGGCAACCCATGCAGTTGGTGTATTGAATACAAGTACAAAATACAGCGTTAAAGCAGTAACGATCTGAATTGCGCTTTTTATGTAAAGTTTGCGATTGCCAGCGGGGTCAAGACGGTGCTCAGAAAAATAGCTGTCCACTTTTGCTTTGATCGTATTAAAAAACGAACTCTGAGCTGTATCGAAAGTTACTTTTAACATTAGGTTCTAATTATTGTTTAAAGCTGCTGCCTGAACCGAAACCGCTTTCTTTTCGGGAGGAACAGAAGACAAATTTCCAAACTCGTCAACGTAGGCCATCATATCTTCCAACGCTCCTCCTTTGGAATTCTTTTGGCGTTCCACTTTTTTCTCTTCTTTTTCACGTCTGTCAACTCTGCGTTTTTGTTCTTTTTGCTTCTTAATATAGGAATTATTGGATTTTGCCATTTCTTCTTTTTACGAGCTTATTAAAAAACAACTATTAAGGCCAGGGCCACTTCAACTAAGTTCATACAGTCTATGATTTTTAGCTAAAAGGATCAGCAGGGGAAAGATTTCTTCTTTACGAGAAGGGCCTTACTAAACAGAGCAATGACTAAGCTAAAAACTTATGTAAAGATAAGGTATTAAATCGCGCTAAACTAATCGATGGGTTTAAGTCCCTGGCTGATATCAACTGGGTACACCCTCAATCGATAGAAACGAAAACGCCCTCGTATAAGAACGAAGGCGCCTTGTTAATACTTTTAAAGTTTAAAATTAGCTGCCAATCTTGAAGAGTCTGTAGCCTACGGAAAACTGGAACACTTGATTCTTTGCCTGCGAAGTTCCTAGGGATGAAGTATATTGTCCTGGGATTGATCCACCGGTGTATTTATTAATATCGGATAATCCAAGATTATAGCGTGCCGTTAAGTTAAGACCGAAAGGCAGGTCCCATCCCACGCCCAAGCCAAGAGAAACATCAGATGATTTTACAAAGTTGTTTAAGTTTTGACCAGTTGATACTGTGCTTGTTCCAGAATTAAACAAATCTCCTTTTGAATTTGCTAGAAATCCGAATTGCGGACCAGCTTGAAGGTTCAATCCGGCAGCAAGGTATAGCTTCAACATGATCGGAATATTGATGTAATCAAAGTTTGACTGAAGGTTGGAATTACCTGGGAATGAGTACGTTTGACCTTGTTTAGAAAAGATCACTTCTGGCTGAATACCAAACTTAGCGATCTTAACCAGAACGTATGCGCCAACATGATAACCCGTCCGGCCTTTATAATTCTGCACTGCAGAAGCACTTGCATTAATACTCGAAAAATTAAGTCCGCCTTTTAGCCCCAAATCGATTCGTGCCTGCGCACTTGACTGGTGTGACAAAAGGAAAAAACAACCAACAACAAGGAAAGTCTTCAGTAGTTTCATAGAATGAGATTTTGTTTTAATGCAAGGTACTAAAAATCGTTTTATTATTTATAAACGGAGTTCATGCCCGGAAGATTGTGACATACCAGCGAGCCGAGAACATTATACAAAAAAAATAGCCGGTCATGCCGGCTATCCTGAGTTTGCTAAAAGGAAATTATTTTTTACCTCCGCCGAAAAACACACCTATTCTAACACCCAAATAACTATTATTAATAGTTTCACTTGAGCCAGCAACAGCGGTTGAAGGAATCAGATTATAATCCAATGCCATGTTGAAGTGACCATAATCAAACCCCACTCTTGGGTAAAATCCAAATTTTGATTCGGCCGCAGCTGCATCAAATGAAGAGCCTCCGGAAGAAACACTTACCGAAGCCAGAGAAAATAAACCTAAACCGGCTCCAACAAATGGCCTGAATTTACCTGATCCAAGATAGTACTGCCCATTAACCGTATAAGAGCCAACAGCTGCCACACCCACGGTACCTCCAGAGCTGAATGTTGAGGATGAAAAACCACGTGTAAGTGCAGCTGTCTCCAAGCGCAATCCAATTGAAAGTTGATCTGATATTCGATAGGCTGGCTCAAATGTCACCAAAACTCCACCGGAAGATCCGCTGCCACCGCTTGTCGCATATCCCAAGCCAAAGCCAACTTTAAATTTTCGATATTCTTGTGCCTGAGTTACAGTTACTAGTGTACTGCATAGCAAAAAAAGAACATAAAGCTTTTTCATAGATTTTAGGGTTAGTTTGTTTAGAATGCTCCGTAAACATATTGATTTTTTTGCAACGAAAATCCTTGAAACGATACCCATCGGATTTAATGAGCAAATGGTTGTTTGTGCATGGAATCGTGCAGAAAATCCAGTGTAAAATAAAAGACCCCTTTGGTTCAGGGGTCTTGAAATTAGGAGATAGTTCTGTAGTCCGTACGGGAATCGAACCCGTGTTACCAGAATGAAAATCTGGTGTCCTAACCCCTAGACGAACGGACCATTTCGCTAAAAAGAGGCGCAAAGATAACCCGCCAGAATGGAAATGCAAATCCCAAAATTAAAATAATTGGTACCGGAACATTTCCGTTGGTTTTGGCATTATTGGAATATACTTTTGAGTCTTATAAATAATTAACCATACTTAAAATCATGACAAAAATCGGGATTAATGGATTTGGCCGTATCGGACGTCTCGCTTTCCGTGCAGCTATCGACAGAAAGGATGTTGAAATTGTTGGTATCAACGATATTGTAGAGCCTGAATATATGGCTTACATGCTCCAATACGATTCTACTCACGGTAGGTTTAAGGGCTCTGTTTCAGTAAAAGACAGGAATCTGGTTGTGAATGGAAAGACCATTCGCGTTACTGCGGAGAAAGATCCAGCGAACCTGAAATGGTCTGATGTAGGCGCGGAAATCATTATTGAATCTACCGGTTTGTTTTTAACTCAGGCCGATGCACAAAAGCATATTACGGCGGGCGCTAAAAAAGTAGTGTTGTCGGCCCCTGCAAAAGATGATACACCCACATTTGTAATGGGTGTAAATCACAAGAAACTTACGGCACAGCATACTATTGTATCTAATGCTTCCTGCACTACCAATTGTCTGGCTCCTATTGCTAAAGTGCTAAATGATAAATTTGGAATTGCTGAAGGTTTGATGAGCACTATACATGCCGTCACCGCCACTCAAAAAACTGTTGATGGCCCGTCTGCGAAAGACTGGAGAGGCGGCAGAGGTGCTTACCAAAATATCATCCCCTCTTCTACCGGTGCCGCTAAGGCTGTGGCTCTGGTTATTCCAGAGTTGAAAGGAAAATTAACAGGGATGTCTTTCCGTGTGCCTGTAGCCGATGTATCTGTAGTTGACTTAACTGTTCGTTTGACCAAGCCGGCTTCATATGATCAAATAAAGGCCGCTATGAAAGAGGCTTCTGAAGGAGAATTGAAAGGAATCTTAGGCTATACTGAAGATGAAGTTGTATCGCAGGATTTCTTAGGTGATGCTCGCACCTCAATTTTTGATGCCAAAGCCGGAATTGCTTTGAATGACAACTTTGTAAAAGTAGTTTCCTGGTATGACAACGAGTGGGGATACTCCAACAAATTGATCGACCTGATCCAGGAATTGGCGAAGTTGTAAGGCCAATTCAAAATGATAGAAAAAGGCGCTGCTAGGCGTCTTTTTTCATTTCATATGATTTGCGGCAGGCAATCCTGCTATTAGGATTCCAAAATTATTAACTTGCATTCATGGCTCAGACAGAAGGTGAAATTAATAATGTCAAAAAAAGCTACTTCAATTTATTAGCGGTCTTTATGATGACCGATAAAATTGAAAGCCGATACCTTTCATGTATTGTCAAATGGGGTATTTATCTGGGTGTCAACGTAGCCGATCTGAAAGAATTGGAAAAAGCCATGGTCATTATTCCAGCAGACAAGGCAAGTCGGCTAGAAGCTTTGTACCACTTGGTCTATATGATTTACCTTGATCGGGTAGTCGAAGATATCGAACTTGAGGTCGCATCTGTTTATGCCGAAAAATTGGGTTTTGAAAAAGGATTGGTTGGTGATCTCTTCAAATCGATTGCCACAGCCAGTTACGACAGTATTTCTTCACAAGATGTGCGAAAAGAAGTCGAAGACTTTCTGAAAGTCAACAAGGCATAATCCAAGACGCCTAAGCTTCCGATTTTAATCGACTGATAATCAGCTATAAATTACACTGCGCTTCTTATTAAAGCTGGAACTCCTCCCACCCAAAAATTTAAGTCACCGATGTAGGGTTTAAACAGGATTTGAAGGAATCCTGGATGTGCATTGTCGCACCTTTGCATTACACAAATGCAAAACTTATGAGTACTATGAAGATGATACAAAATGCAGGGATGAGAAGCCGAATCAGACAAGTTTTGATCTTATTGATTGTTATAGTGCTCGGAATATTAGTTTCCAAGGCTATCGGCGCTTAAGTACTTACGATAAGCATATTCAAAGCAGTTTCACGTTTTTGCTTCTCTAAATACGTAGAGCCCATTAGGGCTTTTTTTGTTTGATGAGGCGGCTAAGAAGTCTTTAGAGCCTCCAGCACAATGGTAAATATACTTCCCCGTCCATATTCGGATTGAACAGTTACTTTTCCTCTTATCTTATCCAGAGTTTCTTTAACAATATAAAGACCAATCCCTGAACCCCTACTCTTTGAATCACCGCGATAGAACATTTTGAAAATATTGCCGATGTGTTCTTTACCGATTCCGATGCCATTATCTTTCACTTCGAGCACTGCCTGTTTTTGGTCATACTTTACAGCTACTTCAATGAATGAATCTGATGCATGCTGATTATAGTATTTGATCGCATTGGAGATAATGTTGTTTAGAACAATGCTCAATCTTTTCTTATCGGAATAGAAAGCTCCTTCCCCTTCAACTTTGACTATCCTCCTGATTTGGTCTTTTTCATCCAGATAAATAAGATTATCGATGATTTCATTTATCAGTGTTTTGAATTCGATGGGTTCCGTTTCAATTTCTACCCTAGCGTTTCTTGAAAAATCAATAATGTCACGGATAAATCCATCTAGTTTTAATACACTTGTTTCAATTTTGCTCAAATAATTATCAAAGTTCTTCCCATGATCAAGGCGAGCTACATTGACCAGTCCCAGAACCGAAGCCAAAGGCGCCCGCAGGTCATGTGATGCACTGTACACAAAGCGATCAAGCTCACCATTTACCTTTCTCAATTCAGCATTTCGTTTTTCTATTTCATTCACCCTCCATTTATAAATACCATAAAATAAAACTCCGATCGACACAATTACCAGCGAGTAAAATGTCCAAGTTTGATAAAAAAAGGGCACAACATTAAATCTGATAGTATCTCCTTTTTCATTCCACACTCCGTCATTATTGCAGGCCACTACTCTGAAAACATAATCACCTGGCGATAGATTGGTGTATTCGGCCTGTCGTGTTGTGCCGGCATCAATCCAATCACCATCAACATTCTCAAGCTTATACTTAAACTTTATCTTTTCAGGCACAACAAAACTCGGCGCAGTATAATTGAATGTGTACCGCAACTTGCCCGGCCTGATCGTAAATGGCTGGCTACCTTCCACCTCATGATTGTCGGTAAGCAGAGAGGTAATATAAACCGGCGGTGGTATTTTGTTCTCAACAGATTTTTCAGGATAGAAAACCGAAATACCATGGATTGTAGGCACCCAAATCTTACCAGTGGACGATAGTAAAGCACGTGTTGCTGAAGTACATTCCTTGCTTTTCATGCCGTCGCGATTATCAAACAATTTGAAATTGACTTCAGGAATCTCTTTCTTCAAAAACCGATCGATATCATTTTTTTTAATCTTGATCATGCCCAAATTACTTGTGATCCAGACATTGCCAAGTAAATCCTCAACCCAGTCAAAAAATATCTCTCCCGTTAATTCCTTATGGAGTAAAACCTTATTAAATTTTTTTCCGTCAAAATATAGCAAGCCGGTATTGCCGATGGTCCAAACTCTGCCCAAGTCATCAATGTGAATATTGAAGATTAGAATGCCAGAGTCGTCAGCTTCGATGTGAAATGTCTCGACTTTACCGTCTTTGCGGATAATGTTCATTCCGCCGCTATGCGTTCCTACATAAATATTACCCTGTTTATCCTTTTCCAAGGCCAATATATAGTTAGACAAGAGTTCATGCTTTTTATCATAAAGCGCAACCACTTTGCCGTTATTAAATTTCATCACGCCTCCCGATCGGGAGCCAAACCACAGGTCGCCATTGTCTCCAGGCAAAATCCTTCGCATATCTTCAGCTGAAAGCCCTTCTTTAATGCCAAACAATTGCTCCTTATTTTTTGATTTCTTTATTACACCTCTGTAAGAAGCGATCCATAAATTACCATCCTTATCCTGAAAAATATCCCGGATACCCGAATCCTTAAGAGGGGTTTGGAATTTGAGTTCCGTTATCTTTCCCTGTTTATATACGTCAACGGTGCCACCATCACACCCGACATAAAAACTTTTGTCGGGGCCTTCGTAAACCATATTCACCTTATTATTTGAAAGTCCCTGCTCTGGAGTTATGTTAACGATATTCGTTTCTCTAAGCTGAATGAGGCCATCGCGGCCGGTACTTATCCAAAGGCTGTTCTCTTCATCGTAATGCAAAAAATTAATTCGCGATAGCGGAAACCCATCGTCCTCATTGATATGTGCAAAACTATTGCTATCACCAAGAGTGAAACGAGCAAGGCCCAGTTCAGTGCCAACCCAAACACGATTGTACTTATCGCAAATCACCTTATTGACTTGAAATCCTATCAGCTTTGAATAATGAAAAGCCTTACTATTCTCAATAATATCAAGGCCGTCAGGGGTACCAACCAGGATAGTATTATTTTTTGAAACATAAACTGAGTTGACAATTTTACTGGGGATCGAGGGGATGTTTTGGAATTTATTGCCATCATATTTATAAAGTCCCCGACCGTCGGTGGCGATCCATAAATTGTTATTTGAATCCGTGGCAATTTCCAAAATAGAAATATCATTCAATGCTTTACAATCAACCCGAGTGACTTTGTCGTTTTGGATTTTGTATAGTCCTGAGTTATTAGTACCAACCCACACCGTGCCATCGTCTTTGATCAGCAAGCATCGAACTGACTTTGGCAAAACCTTATTTGTAGGATCAATACTTTCAAACTTATTATTCCGGTATCTGAGTATGCCGCTGGTTTGCGTACTAAACCAAAGGGTTCCCTGCTTGTCTTCATAGACTGTATATATTGCCTCTGAGAACAGGAAGGGAATTTTAGTTTTGTCATAGATGTAGGTCTGTATTCCATCAAACCTGAAAATGCCGTTGTAGGATGTTATCCAGATAAATCCTCTATGATCTCTGATAGCTGAAGTAATGTTGTTGGAGATTAGTCCGTTGTCGCTGGTCCACTGTGCAATGGAACTTTGAGATAACAGTGAACTTGCAGAAAAACCTTGCTGTTGAGCGATTGCAAACTTCACACATACTTGAGAAAGCAAAAAAACGCTTGCAACAGCAATTAAAGCTTTTCTCATAGATCGACACATGAAGCACAAGTTAACTTTAGTTTATTAAGTTTGAAAGTTCTGTTAAAGCCTTAAAAATTAAGTTAAATGATCCTTTTCTTTACTAGCAGCCAGGCTTTAGTTTTACCTCATGGAATTCAGTGAAGATATTTTCTTGAGCCGTCTGGCGCAAACTTCACCTCATCCATTCCTCATACCCGTTGAAAAAGCCGAGGGCGTTTACCTTTACACCCCAGACGGGAAAAGGTATATTGACATGATTTCAGGTATCGGGGTAAGCAACCTTGGCCATCGTCACCCCAAAATAATAAAAGCGATCAAAGACCAGTTGGATAAACACATGCACGTGATGGTCTATGGCGAGTATATTCAATCCGCTCCTAACCTGCTGGCCCAAAAAATAACAAGTCTTTTACCAGCCCAACTTAACTGTGCATATTTTGTCAATTCGGGTACCGAAGCCAATGAAGCTGCCTTGAAGTTAGCCAAACGTTTCACCAGTCGCACCGAAATCATCTCCTGCAAAAACTCGTATCACGGTAGTACTCACGGCTCCATGAGTATATCAGGAAATGAAGCTAAGAAAAGGGCTTTTCGGCCACTGTTACCAGGTGTCAGATTTATTGAATTCAATAATGAAAGTGAGTTGAATAAAATCTCGACGAAAACAGCGTGCGTGATTATGGAGACTATACAAGGTGATGCAGGTGTGCGTGTCCCGTCTAAAAAATACATGCAGGCTTTAAGAAAGCGCTGTACAGAAACCAGCGCATTACTTATCCTGGATGAAATTCAGTGCGGCATGGGGCGTACAGGTACATTGTTTGCGTTTGAGCAATGTGAAATAACGCCCGACATACTCACCATCGGTAAAGCCTTTGGTGGTGGCCTGCCTATTGCAGCATTTATTTCGAGTAAGGGGATAATGCAAACACTTATGGTCGATCCTATGCTTGGCCACATCACTACGTTTGGCGGCAATCCGGTTTGCTGTGCTTCGGCCCTGGCAACTTTGCAAGTGATTGAAGAAGAGGGGATTCTTTCTGAAGTGGAAGCGAAAGGCAAATTGATTGAAAATTTGTTAAAACATGAGAAGATAAAAGACGTCCGAAGAATCGGACTGATGTTTGCTTTTGATTTTGACAGTGCTGACCGAGTCAACAAAATTGTAGCGTCTTGTAAAGAAAATGGAGTGATTGGATATTGGTTCCTTTCGAATCCTCATAGTTTCCGTATCGCTCCGCCCCTCACCATTACTGAAGATGAGATTCGCACAGCATGCAATATCATTTTGAGAGCGATTGAAAATTCCTGATATTTCAATATATGGAATTTACTCAAAGCAACAAATTAAGCCAGGCCTACAAATTGATGGTCATTGTGGCGCTGGCTATTACCGCCCTTATACTACTCAAGGATATTGTTGTACCTATAACTTTTGCGGCGCTGATCTCGATAGTACTGCTTCCTTTCGTGAAGCGTATCGAGAAAAGAAGCGGACGCATCCTCTCCATTGCCATTGCGCTGCTCTGCTGCCTTTTAATCATTGCCTTGTTAATCTGGTTTATTGTTTCACAATTAGCCAGCCTTGTGGCAAGTTTACCAAGCCTGGAAAACAGGTTTTCAGAATATGTCAATACCTTCAGTACTTCACTGCACAGTCAGCTAAACATAAGTGCCTACGAACAAGGCCAACTGTTGAAGGATGGGCTAAAGAATATATCCGCTTATGCACCGTCACTGCTTGCGTCTACTACTTATCTTCTCTATTTTTTCATTCAGGTGCCCATCTATGTTTTTCTGTTTCTTCTTTACCGTGATCGGTTTAAAGATTTTCTTTTGGCGCTTAGACCCGGCTCGGATTTAAAATGGAAAGACGATATTCAACATGTGGCACGCGGTTACATTTCTGGGCTGGCTTTAGTTGTATTCATTGCAGGAACACTTAATAGCATTGGGCTTCTAATTCTTGGAATTGATCATGCTATATTTTTTGGCTTCCTTTCTGGGTTACTTACTATGATACCGTATGTGGGTATTAGCATTGGGGCTACCTTACCAACGTTACTTGCTCTGATCACCAAAGAAAGCGGCTGGTACGCGGTTGGGGTTATTGGTGTACACGCGTTTGTGCAGTTCCTGGAGGGCAATTTTATTACTCCAAAGATTACAGGCTCGCGCATAAGTATCAACGCGCTGGCGGCCATTGTTGCGTTGTTAGTCGGCGGAAAAATCTGGGGTATCGTCGGAATGATTCTTGCCGTACCTGCTGTTGGGATTCTTAAAATAGTCATTTCGTACTCATCTTCATTCAAACCCTGGGTAATCCTGCTCGGGGATGAACAAAATCATGACAACGTGCCAGAAGAGAATATTTAATAGTGTGTGTTGGATTAATTTGACAACTTCTTTTCTAAAACATTGGCAGAAAAAGTTATCTGGTTATTGCCACCAATAGCATTGGAGATTATCGTAACTACTTTATTTTGCCTGCCAACCTTGTGAGTGCTATCAAACTGAATATCGATTTCCCCCTTGCCCCCTGCATTGATTGGATCGCGAGGCCAGCCCTTTGGTGTGGTACAGCCACAGGTCACAGCTACATTGGTGATTATTAAAGGTTCATTGCCGGTATTGGTAAACGTATAAACATGCTCGGCTTTTTCGCCTTGGACAATATCACCAAAATCATAAGTATTTTTTTCCCAAGTTATTGCAGGGCCGGACACCATTGGTTTCTGTGCCCATAAAACCTGACTCACAAAGAATGTCAAAAGGGCAAAAGTGAAAGACTTCATCATGTAAAAGTAAATAGGCTTAACTTGAAATCAGAATTATAACGACAAAATGGAAAAATCGGTTCACTCCTATTATGGAAATCGTTTGCGGGTGCGGACTTGTGGAGTATGCATAACGAATGAAAAGCTCCTCATGGTGAATCATTCCGGAATAACCGAAGGAAACTTTTGGGCTCCACCAGGCGGGGGAATTCAACTGAATGAAAGTGCAACGGATTGTCTAAAGCGAGAGCTTGCCGAAGAAACAGGCCTGACAGTGGATATAAAAAAATTCCTTTTCACATGTGAATTAATTCGTGAACCCCTTCACAGCATTGAATTATTTTTTTTGGTTTCCCCCACTGCCGGCCTGATAAAGACCGGTAACGATCCCGAGCCTGGAAGTCCGTCCATAATTCAAGATGTAAAGTATATGGCTTGGGATGAAATTGCATCAATTCCGTCTAACCAAATTCATGGCATTTTTCACCAGGTTGACCATCCGTCGAAGATTATCAGCTTGTATGGCTATTTTAAGTTGTGAAGAATACGGTCAACCCGTAAAAAATTTTTATTATTGCAATAGGAACAAATCTCAAAAGCTAAAAAAATTACTTTGCAAGCCGTCACCGCCAACTACAAGCTTATCAAAAAAATCAAAGACGACCGGTTTGATGAAGAGTTCCTAAATCAATATTCCTTACTTATTCAGACAGGACCGAAAGATTTCCAACTGGCCGTCATTGATAGTAGGGATAGGCGACTATTGGTGCTTGAAGATTATGCGATGGGTAATGTGCAGTCGCACGCTGAGTTACTGGAGGCTCTGAAAGAGCTGTTTGATGCTCACGCCCTGCTGAAGGCGGGCTTTTGGAAAGAGGTTAAGATTGTTGCTAAGACTAATAAGTTTTGTCAGGTTCCGGAAGAGTTGTTTTTGGAGGCCAAAGCCGATGAATATCTGAAGCTGAATGTTTCCGCCGGCGACGTCAAAGAGAAAGTCCTTTTTTGCAAAAACAAAAGCAACAGCGTTATCACGGTTTTCGCAGTGCAGGAGGATCTATATCAGTGGCTATGTGGCATCTATCAAAATACCTCATATCAATTCTTCCATCAATCCACTGCACTGATTGAAGGTGTGCTTCGTACAAAGGATACATCTCAAAACATCCTATATATATATGTTGACAGGTTTAAGTTACACATCCTGTCGGCGAGCCAAGGAAAATTGATTTACTACAACCAGTTTCCCATCAAACAGTTTCCCGACTACGTGAAATACATTATGCTGGCTTTGAAAGGACTGGATATGGATCAGCAAAAAAGCGAGATTGTTTTGTGGGGTTATATCGGCAAAAACTCCCCCCACTATCAGGAGTTTATCAAGTACATTCGCAATGTTACTTTTGGCGCAAGACCAAGTCATTTAAAGTTCGGATATCTGTTTGACGAAGTGCAAGAGCATCATTTCTTTGATCTTTATTCCCTGCATCTGCTATGAAGCGTGTGGCTCTTTTCCCTGGCTCATTCGATCCTTTCACCAGAGGCCACGAAGACATTGTTTTACGAGGACTGAACCTTTTTGATGAGATCGTCATCTCTATCGGTTATAATAGCGGTAAGAGCCAACGTTATTTTGCCATTGAGCAAATGATGGCAAAAATCAGAGAGACCTTCAAAAGCTACCCACAAATCAGTGTTGTCACCTATGCTGAGTTGACTGCAGAGTTCGCTAAGAAAAACGGAGCGAAGTATTTGCTTCGAGGACTTCGTAACACTACCGATTTTGAATATGAAAACAGTATCGCCCAGGTAAACCGGCATTTGAATCAAGAACTCGAATCGGTTTTTCTGATTACTTCTCCACAATTTGCCTCAATCAACTCTTCTATCATCCGTGAAGTACACCGGTATAAAGGCGATGTTTCGGGGTTTCTCCCGTATAATCTTTAACTCTTTACTTTATCTTTTCGGTAATATTCTTCAAAAACAAATCGGATGGATTTGTATGAATTTTCAAGGGCGTGGTAAACTTCCTTTTGAGTCATCCAGCGGAGTTCTTCTATATCCTCTTCCACGGAAGGCCGGCTCCTGGAGTCATCGGTGAGTTCCATCACGTACCACCTGGTCTTCTTTATCATACTACTCTTATTCATTGTGTAAGTATGCCAGGTGGTGCAGATTTTTCGCCCCAACTTCACTTCCACATTACATTCCTCTTCTACTTCACGTACTGCAGTTTCTTTGCTCTTCTCCCCACTTTCCTTTTTTCCTTTGGGCAAATCCCATTTTTTCATTCGATAGATCATCAGCACTTTATCTTTCTTCCTAACGAGCCCGCCCGCGGCTTTCACCACTTTGAATTTCTTTTTCAGGTAATCCTTTAATGCGTCATAGTCATTAACGGTAACGGAGAGTGACAACAAACTCATCGGGACTTTGGAATTGATAAGATCAAGGATCAAATCCATATCAAGTACACCGGCGTTGCTCACCCACACATGATTGATCAACTTGGCTTTGGTGACGGGTTCAGTGGCTGCATCAATCTCGTGATTATAATGGCCCTGCTCCGGTTGCTGCCCGGGAGGCAAAATCAAAACTGGAATGTCGTTTATAAATAAATTCATGGGTATTCTTGCGGTGCAAAAACATAAAATATTTTCATTCAATCAACTCCCTGCCTAATAAAAGTGAAATATTCATCGAATCCTTATAATTTGCGGCTATGAGTTTTGTAAGAATTGACGAGTCTACAGCCCGAACGGTGGCTTCCAAGCTCCTGGAAATCGGTGCTATAAAATTAAACCAAAAAAATCCGTTTACATGGAGTTCTGGCTGGAAATCGCCTGTGTATTGCGACAATAGGCTTGCGCTCTCCTATCCCGAGATTCGAACCTTTGTTAAAGAGGCATTGGCCGCAGCTATTCGCAAAAATTACCCACAGGCGGAATATATTGCCGGGGTTGCAACGGCAGGTATCCCGCAAGGAGCGCTGGTAGCAGATTTATTGCAGCTGCCGTTTGTTTATGTCCGTCCAAAACCCAAGGAGCATGGCATGGGCAATCTGATCGAGGGTAAAATAGATGCCGGAAAGAAGGTTGTATTGATTGAGGATTTGGTTTCTACTGGTGGCAGCTCATTAAAGGCGGCTTTGGCAATGCAAGAAGCAGGATTCAGGGTAATTGGAATGACGGCCATATTTACTTACGGCTTTGAAATAGCTGAAAAAAGTTTTGCGCAGGCCGAAATACCGTTGGTCTGTTTGAGCGATTTCAATTATTTGCTTACCGAAGCCGTCGAAAAAAAATATCTTGACGAAAGCCAGCTAGCTCATGTTAAAGGTTGGAGGCTTGATCCGGGCAACTGGAAATAAACTGTTACTAGCCTTCTCTTCGCAAAGCCTGCAGCGGTGAGGTGTTGATCACTTCACGAGAGTTGAACCATCCTATGAGTACCGTAAGAACGATAACGCCAATACTGATAATCAGGAGCTCGGTAAAGTTTGCCGCAAGTTGAACCTCAAAGAAAAATTTGGTGAGCAACCAACCGCCGCCCAGCGAAAGCAACAAAGCCGTAAGCGCGCTGAATAGACCAAGGTAACCGTACTCGATAAGGGTAATCTTCACAATCTGACTGGTGCGAGCACCAATGGTGCGCAGCAAGACATTTTCTTTGATGCGAACAAATTTGCTGTTGATCACCGCTCCTGCCAATACCACCAAGCCAGTCACAATACTAAAAAGAGCAAGAAAACGAACAACAAGTCCGATTTTCTCAAACAATTCATTAACTGTACTAAGAATCAACCGCAAGTCAATCAGAGAAACATTTGGGAAATTCATTACCAACATTTGTTGAAACTTTGCCGCCTGCTTCGGATCATCCACCCGAGTGGCAGCTACCCAAATCTGCGGTGCGTTGGCGAGCGCTTCTTTTGGGAACACAAATATAAAATTGGGCGGATCCTTGGGCCAATCGACTTTTCGTATCCCGCAAATGTTTGCCTTCACAGGCACGCCTTGCACATTAAAAACAAGCGAGTCCCCGATCTTAACTCTCAAGGTCTCTTGCATTCGTTCAGAGATGGTAACAAATACAGAATCTTTCTTTCCTTTTTCAAAATGATGCAATACACCTTTGACCAGCTCTTCCGAACCCGTTAAACTATCGCGGTAAGTCACTCTGTATTCTCTTGTAAGTGCCCATTCGGGAATGGTTGTCGTATCTTTTTGAATAGCCTCAATCGTTCTGCCTTTCAGTTCACTCAACCGACATGTAATTATGGGAACTATTTGATTCAGGGGTAAATGGTTTTCACTAACTAATTTGATGACTCCGTCTTTTTGATTGGTTTGGATATCAAATAAAATTGTGTTCGACTGATTTTTGTTTCCCTTGAACTCAACCTGATTGAGCAAGCTGCCTTGAATAATATTTAAAATAGAAATAATGAATGCCCCAAGACCGATTGTCACCATCAACATACGGGTTTGGTTATTGGGTCTAAATAAATTAGACAATGCATGGCGGAAAATAAATGAGGCTTTGGTGGGAAAAAATCTCCGAATGAGATACAAAAGGCTGGTAGCAACCAAAACCAGACATCCCAACGCCAATGCAATTCCGGCAGAAAACAATCCGCCCGAAACAAAACTTTTGGTTTGATACGCAGCCGCGAGAATCGGGAACAAAATAATAAGCACAATTGCAGTCAATCTCGTTTTAGAAAAAATGCGACCAGGAACAAAATCGGCTCTCAGCACCGTAAGTGGAGGTACAAACCGAACCGACACCAATGGCAGCACTGTAAACAAGACAGATACAATGGCGCCAATCAGAATACCTTCGCCCACGGCACGCCACGAGACAGAAAAGGCTATTTTGAGCGGAAGGTATTCTTTAAAAGCAACAGGAATAATCTGGTGAATGGCTACGCCCAGTGCCGACCCGATGATGCTGCCAACTATGCCTAAAACAAAGACTTGAATGAAATAAATATTAAAGGCCTGCCATCCCGAAGAGCCAACACATCGAAGCATCGCCACTTCATCGCGTTTTTCACGAGCATAGATATGTACCGAGCTAGCCACGCCAATGCAGCCGAGAATGAGTGCAACGAAAGCAAGCAGCGAGAAAAACCGGTATACCGAGCGGAAGCTTTCGCCGAGCCCTTCTTTTCTGCCTTCAACTGTTTCGAAAGAATTTCCGGTTTTCTTAGTTAGTGGTTTTATCTGTTCAATAAGATTCTGCGTCTCTTTGTCCGTTTTTGTTTTAACGTAAATGCTATACCCGATCCGGCTTCCGAACTGAATCAAACCCGTTGAGTCCAACGCCGACAGTGAAACATAAACCGCTGGCGCAAGTGTGGATGTGAGTGCACCGCCGCCAGGTATTTTAGATACAACACCCGATACTATGAAAATCTTAGTGCCAACTTTAATTGAATCGCCTGAGCTAACCTCATATTGACTAGCCAATGACTCATCCAACATCACAAAGTTACCAGCCTGCACCTTGCTATAAGCATCCGCAGGCTTAGTGATCATCTCTCCATAAAAAGGAAATGGTCCCTCTAAGCCCGTCACTTTGACAAGTCGGGAATTTCCGGTGTTCATAAAAAGAACCATCGAAGGCATGTCGGCATCCTTAGCAACTTTTACATTAGCTTTATCAAGAAGCTTCGTCCAGATGGTATCAAATTTTTTATTTCCATTGATCACAAGATCTGCGCCCAGCAATTCCTTGGCATTACGATCCAGTTCATCCTGAAGAGAATAGTTGAGTGAGCTAATCGCCACGACTGCCGCAATGCCAGTGACTAAAGCTGCCATAAATAAAAACAAGCGAGAGAAATTATGCCGACCATCGCGCCAAGCCATCTTCCAAACCCACCGGTCTTGGAAAATATTCCTTGTCTTCTTTTTTATCTTGATAATGTATTCGATCATGACTTTCTGTAGTATAAAGTCAAGGGTGCAAAATTGACTGAATTTGCATCGCTGAATCTTTGATTATTTTTCCGCCTTTCATTTGCAAGATTCGCTCTGTCTTTTGTGCGAGCTCAAGGTTGTGAGTAACTAAAACCAGAGTTGTTTTTTCCTCGCGGTTCATTTCAAAAAGTAGGTCCGTTACCTGAAGTGCATTCTCTTCATCCAAATTTCCGGTCGGTTCATCGGCAAACAAGATTCTTGGAGAAGCAATAAAGGCCCGGGCTATGGCTACCCGCTGCTGTTCGCCACCCGAAAGCTGTGACGGGTAATGATGAAGCCGGTCGGCCAGACCAACCCGAGACAACAAATCCTTCGCTTTACCGGCTATATTTTTTTCTCCTCTCAATTCCAGCGGTACCATTACATTCTCAAGGGCAGTAAGCGTTGAAAGCAACTGAAAATTTTGAAAAACAAACCCTACAAACTGATTTCGGACGTAGGCCCGGTCATCCTCACTCATAGCATTCAATTTGAAACCCATTAGCGAGATAGAGCCGCCCGTTGGCACATCAAGTCCTGCACACAAACCAAGCAGAGTCGTCTTTCCGCTGCCGCTTGGGCCAATGATAGCAAGGCTTGTTCCCTGCTCCGTTTGAAATGAAACCTGATCTAATACAGTTAATTTTTTATCAGCAGATGAATAGATTTTGGTCAACTGCTCTGCCTGTAATACAATGTCTGCCATCGAATGAATGAATTATCCTACAATAATCGTTATTCCCATGAAATTGTTTCATTGGACCTGATAAATGATAAGTCGGAATTTGCGAAATATTATTGTGCAACTTTCTTAAATGACAGAATCCAGTTGATGCAGCAGTTTGAGTTTTTTAATAAGTATCGATGACTCCATAAAATCAAGCGTCTGCTGGCTATCGCTAAATGCCTCCTCAGGTTTTTCGTGCATCTCATAAATAATGCCATCGGCACCAGCCACCGCAGCTGCTAAAGCTACCGGCTCAACATACTCCCGTATGCCAACGCCATGCGATGGGTCTGCTATCACTGGCAAATGAGTTTTTTCTTTCAGGATAGGGATTGCATTGATATCAAATGTATTGCGACTGGCTCTTTCATACGTGCGGATACCGCGTTCGCAAAGCATAAGTTTTTCATTGCCCGCTGAAAAAACATATTCCGCTGAGTACAACAGTTCTTCGATTGTTCCTGAAATCCCACGCTTTATCATCACGGCTTTATCAACCTTACCCAATTCGTCAAGCAGATTAAAATTCTGTGTGTTGCGCGCTCCCACCTGAAAAATATCAACGTAGTCATGCATCGCAGCTATTTGGCTCACCTGCATTACCTCACTGATAATTTTAATACCGGCTTTCTTTGCCAAAGAATACCACAACTTTAACCCCTCCACACCAAGCCCTCGGAAGGCATACGGTGAACTCCGTGGTTTAAACACACCACCGCGCATAATACGCACACCATTCGCCTTAAGATGATTAATCGTTGACTCAATTTGTTTTTCATTTTCAATTGAACAAGGGCCTGCCATGATAGCAAGAGACCCATCGCCAATAACAACGTCATCGCCCAAATCAATAATCGTTCTGCTCACTTTCCACTTTCGTGAAACCAGCTTGTAATCATCAGACACTCGATGGATGTCGGCAATGCCTGGCATGATTCCCAACTTTCGAATATCAAATTCTTTCTTGCCGATGGCCACGAGATAATTTCCGTATTGTGTCTTCACTTCGTTGGACTTATATCCCAGCCCTCCGATTTGCGAAACGATCGCCTCCTTTTCCATTGAAGTAATTGCTTTGGATAATTGAATAATCATTTTACTAAATTGTTTTAGATGTCGATTTAATTTCCCCTGAGTTTTTTAATGAAGCTTTGTAAGTCACCAGTTATTTCTTTCGCATCCTTTAGCAATTGAATAAACGCGCTGCCTACAATGGCTCCTGCACTATATTCACACGCCTTCGAAAACGTCGCATGATCAGAAATCCCAAAACCAATCAAAAAAGGGTTCTTAAGCTTTAAGGATTGCAATCGCTTGAAATAACTTTCCTGTTCAGGAGAAAATCCTGTCTTCGCTCCTGTTGTACTCGAAGCTGAAACGGCATATATAAAAGTGGTGCTGGCCATATCAATTTGACGAATACGATTTTCAGAAGTAGTGGGTGAAATCAAGAATATGTTGGCCAATCCGTTTTTCTCGAACAAACCTTTATACTCCTCTTCATACTCACACAATGGCAAGTCGGGGAGAATAACTCCGTCAACTCCTGCGGCTACAGCGTCTTCACAAAATTTTTGAACTCCATATTGCATTACCGGATTAATATAGCCCATCAGGATAATTGGCAATTTCGCTTGCTTCCGAATTTCTCTGGCTTGCTCCAAAAGCAACTTCAGATTCATTCCGTTATCCAAAGCAGTCTTATTACTTTCCTGAATTACAGGGCCGTCGGCTACCGGGTCAGAAAAAGGAATTCCAATCTCAATAATATCAACACCCGCTTTCTCCAATGCAAGAGCAATAGTGACAGTATTGTTCAATTCAGGAAAACCTGCAGTATAAAAGACGGAAAGGATATTCTTTTTCTTGCTGTTGAACAGGTCTATAATTCGGTTCATGTATTACGTGTTAATTTTGACTATTTGGATAATTGATGCAGTAATTTGACTCATTAACGAATCATCGAATCAGTTAATTAATACTTTCCCCACTTAATGTAGGTCTCTAAATCTTTGTCACCCCGACCAGAAAGATTGACAACCACGATATCATCTTCTTCCAATTCCAGTTTGCTTATCACCGCCACCGCATGCGCGCTTTCAATGGCGGGGATAATTCCTTCAAGTCTGCTCAATTCGATCCCGGCATTCATTGCTTCATCATCAGTAGCATTTAAGAATTGAACACGACCAGTTTCAAACAAATGAGCATGCAACGGGCCGATGCCAGGATAATCCAAGCCGGCAGAAATAGAATACGGTTCAATCACTTGCCCGTCTTCAGTTTGCATGAGCAATGATTTACTCCCGTGAAGAACACCTATTTTGCCCAACGCTGTTGTAGCTGCCGACTCGTTTGTATCAATCCCCTTGCCCGCAGCT
>JABDGP010000045.1 GCA_013285945.1 Bacteroidota bacterium
AAAGTAATATGGAGCCTTGGTAAAGTAGTTTCTTGTGTTGATAAAGTAAATTGGAGCCTTGGTAAAGTAGTTTCTTGCGTTGATAAAGTAAATTGGAGCCTTGGTAAAGTAGTTTCTTGCGTTGATAAAGTAACATGGAGCTTTGGTAAAGTAGTTTCTTGCATTGGTAAAGTAAATTGGAGCTTTGGTAAAGTAATTTCTTGCGTTGATAAAGTAATATGGAGCCTTGATAAAGTAGTTTCTTGCATTGGTAAAGTAAATTGGAGCTTTGGTAAAGTAGCTTTTTGCATTGATAAAGTAATATGGAGCATTGATAAAGTAAATTGACGCATCTGTAAGGATATTTGGAGGGTATAGAAAGTTAAAACTCGCGGCCGTAAAGTAATTTGGCGCCTTGGTAAAGTAACTTGGAGCGATTGGAAAATAGTTTTGAGCGTTGGTAAAGTAATTTGGAGCGCACAGAGCGTCAGTAGCGGCCAGTTTACAACTAAAACTTCCGAATCGGTGCATCGCAAGGCCATCAAAGGGTCACCACCTAACGACCATCAACTAACAACCAACAACCATTAACTTTTAACTATTTTTGCGCCTCGAATTTTTTAACAATGACTTTAGAACAGGAAATAGCCAAGCGCAGGACTTTTGGGATCATCTCTCACCCCGATGCAGGCAAGACTACACTCACCGAGAAACTGCTGCTCTTTGGCGGTGCTATACAGAAAGCAGGGGCTGTGAAAAGCTCCAAGATCAAAGACCACGCCCGTAGCGACTGGATGGAGATAGAAAAGCAACGCGGTATATCCGTAGCCACTTCGGTGATGGGCTTCAACTACAAAGACATAAAGATCAACCTACTTGATACTCCCGGTCACCAGGACTTTGCCGAAGACACCTACCGCACACTTACCGCGGTAGACAGCGTAATTATGGTGGTGGATTGTGTTAAAGGCGTGGAGATGCAAACCGAAAAACTGATGGAAGTATGCCGCATGCGCAATACACCAGTTCTTTGTTTCATCAATAAACTTGACCGCGAAGGACAAGATCCTTTTGATCTGCTCGATGAGATTGAAGCCAAGCTGAAGATAAAAGTACATCCGTTGAGCTGGCCTATCAGCATGGGTAAGACGTTCAAAGGCGTGTACAGCCTGTATGAAAAAAGCTTGAAGCTTTTTACTCCGAGCAAGACCACCATAGAAGAGGCAATTGAAATCTCAGATATCAACTCTCCCGAACTTGATAAATACATAGGTGAAAATTATGCCATCAAACTGCGCGAAGATGTGGAGCTATTGAATGGCGTTTATCCTGAACTGGACGTACAAGACTACCTCGATGGAAAAGTTGCTCCGGTATTCTTTGGTAGTGCCGTAAACAACTTTGGTGTAAAAGAATTGCTCGACACATTTATAAGACTCGCGCCACCACCATTGGTACGCGAGACTACTGTGCGCGAAGTAAAACCAGACGAACAGAAATTTACTGGCTTCATTTTTAAGATTCACGCCAATATGGACCCGAAGCACAGAAACCGGATTGCGTTTTTGCGCGTGTGCTCGGGAAAGTTTGAGCGCGGAAGTAACTACCTGCACGTACGCAATGATAAATCCATTCGCTTTTCAAATGCCACTGCATTTATGGCGCAAGATCGCGAAACTGTAGATGAAGCATGGCCCGGTGATATTGTCGGTTTGTTTGATACAGGGAATTTAAAAATCGGTGACACACTCACAGAAGGAGAGAAGATGGTGTACACGGGCATCCCGAGTTTCTCTCCCGAGATATTTAAAGAAGTGATCAACAAAGATGCGATGAAGACCAAGCAGTTGGAGAAAGGTCTTTTGCAGTTGATGGAAGAAGGCGTAGCCCAGATGTTCACCTACGAACTCGGAAAGAGAAAAGTAGTGGGCACGGTGGGCGCGTTGCAGTTTGAGGTAATTCAATTTCGGTTAAAGAACGAATACAGCGCTACCGCGGAGTTTGCTCCTCAGAATATTTATAAAGCTTGCTGGATCAGCAGCACAGATGAAAAGAAGTTGCAGGAATTCATCGCCTCCAAGCAACGTCACATTGCGCTGGATAAGGACGGCAAGCTCGTGTTCATGGCCGAATCAAAGGCATGGCTGCAGATGGTGCAGGATAATTTCCCTGAGATCAATTTCCATTTTACAAGCGAGTTTAAGGATTAGTTTTTCGTGCGAAGACCTTAAGGTGTTGTGAAAATTTCAGAAGTTTGAGTATGCTCAATGTTCTATACGAAGACAATCACCTTCTGGTAATCAACAAATCTTCCGGCGAACTAGTGCAGGGAGATGAAACAGGTGATGAACCGTTAGTTGAACGTTGCAAAAAATACATTAAAGAAAAATACAATAAGCCAGGAGAAGTCTTCCTTGGCGTTGTTCATCGCCTGGATCGACCGGTGAGTGGTGTGGTAATCTTTGCGCGTACCTCCAAAGCATTGGAGCGGATGAATGAACTATTCCGCGACAGGCAAACCAAAAAAGTGTACTGGGCTATTGTCGCAAACAAACCAAAAGAAGAATCGGGAACGCTGGTGCATTGGCTGGTGAAGAATGAGAAGAATAATAAAGTCACCGCATTCACTAAAGAAAATAAAGACGGACAGCGTTCAGAACTGAGTTATCGAATACTGAAACACAAGGCTGGCTTTTATTTATTGGAAGTGAATCCAGTTACCGGACGGCCACATCAAATAAGAGTTCAACTGGCATCTATGGGCTGCGTGATTGTTGGCGATGTGAAATATGGATATGCCAAGCCGAATCCCGACAAAAGCATTTGCCTCCACGCCCGCCAATTATCGTTTATTCACCCTGTAAAAAAGGAAACAATTTCTATTGAAGCGCCCTTACCAAAGAATGAAGTTTGGAATCTTTTTAGTTAATTGAATCAACTTATGGGTTGGTTACAAAAACTTCAACACCGGTGGAAGGCAGGCAGTATCTGGCAAGTCTTTGCTATCCTGCTCACTTTTGCTTGTACCGGACTTACAGTGGTTTATCTGATGCGGCCCATTCTACATTACTTCTTTGGAAATGAAATCCCGGGTTGGGCGCGAGTGGTTTATTATATTTTCATCCTCCCCATTTACAACCTCATACTTCTGTTTTACGGATTCATCTTTGGACAATTCAAATTCTTCCTTGAGTTTGAGAAGAGGTTCTTTAGAAGGATCGGTTCGCTGTTGAAGAAGTAATTGGGACTTTCTTTGCGTCTTCGCGAGCAAAATCCTCACACCTAAGCCACCAAGCATTTGCTTGAAAAGTTCTCTGCTTTAAGAATTTTTAGGGTAATCAAGGGAATCCATCTGGCCGCACCCGAATGAGATTTCTTTCCATGAATCAATATTCAAAGTAGCCGCAACTATTCCGCATGTTGGGATATTATCAATAGCCACGCCAAGAAGACTGTTGGCAAACTCGGTAATGCCGGGATTATGACCAAAGAGCAAGATAACCTCATCATCAGTTTCATATTCAGGAAGCGATTTCAATACTTCTAATATTATTTCAGGGCTTGCATGATAAAGCGTTGTTTCCTTTTTAATTTTTTTCTTGTCGAATTCCAGAGCTTTAGCAAATGCAATGCAGGTAGAAAGTGCGCGGTTCGCCGGGCTTGTGATCATTCGGTCGGGTACTACATTACGATGCTTTAATAGCTTGGCCATGTGCGGTGCATCTTTTTCCCCGCGCTCATTTAGCGGCCTGTCGAAGTCGTCCATTTCAACACTATCCCAACTCGATTTGGCATGACGAACCAGATACAATTTTTTCATTGATTCATGTTATATTTTTGGCAAGGTAAATAAATGGCAGCCCTTTAGAATAAGTGTGAGTAATCAAAACCCTTTAAATACTAAAATCTATGAAATCTTGATATATCTTTGAATTTTTCATCTATGGAAAAACGCCCGCTGCGCAAGGAAATAAAATACACGGCCCTTTATCTCTTTGTCCGCTTTTTAATTTTCTCTTCGAATATCGTTCCTCGAAAAGCATGGCTTTGGTATTGTGGAGTGCTTGGCAGGATAGCATGCATGTTTTCTCCCAAGCCTGCAGAGCGGATGGTTCGCCACCTGACAATCGCTTTTGGAAAGGAGAAGTCAGCGGATGAAATCAAAAAGCTTAGTAAAAAGACCTTTGAAATGCTCGGCAAAAACGCAGGAGATATTCTTCGTTCGCTAAGTGTGAAATCCTTGTCAGATCTGAATAAGTTTTTAGTTACTACTGGAATAGAAAACTATGAGACAGCTCATGCCAAAGGAAAGGGAGTAATGTTTCTCACTTGTCACTTGGGCGCATTCGATTTGCAGATCACCAATATGGCGCTACGCGGACTCAAGCCAAACATCATTGGCACTGCTTTATCCGACGAACGCCTCAATGAATTACTTTTAAAATACAGGAATGCGTACGGTGCGATTGCTATTGAGCGAGGTAAGGAAAGCGTACGCTTATTTAAAGCATTGAAGTCGGGCGGCTCGATTGCTATTCTTATAGATCAGGACACAAAAGTGAAAAGTCGCTTTGTTAACTTTTTTGGAAAACCGGCAGCAACACCCATTGGGGCAACGGTGCTGGCGCTGAAGTCAGGTTGCTCGGTTGTGCCTACGTATATTTTTCTGGATGAGAATTACAAACAACAAATGCGCATCCTACCGGAAATACCTTTGGTTTATACAGGTGATGACGAACAGGATCTAATTATCAACACGCAAAACTTCACCGATTTTACAGAGCGGGTGGTGAGAGAACATCCTGAGCAGTGGGTGTGGATGCACGAGCGCTGGAAAACGAAGCCTGGAGAGGAGATAAAATGACCAATACCCAATTTCCTAATATCCATTTCCTAATTCCCAATTCCAGTCCCCTATTAACCATTAACTATTAACATACTCCCTAATCCCATCTCCGATAGCTGTAAAAATCCTTGTCAACAGCGTTTCATCTTCTTCCAGCAATGTGACCCTGAACCCTTGAAGTTCGGAACTGAATGATGAGATGGGCACCACACAAATTCCTTTCGCGCCAAGCAGGTAGTAAACAAATCTTTTATCGAGCGGAATATCCTGACTAACCCAACTTTCTACTTGTGCCTTGATTTCAGGATTTTCAATCTTCAAAGTTTGGTGTGGCTTCAGCATTCCCTCTCTGAAGATGATGGTATTGTAGAATGCCCCATACGTTTCGTTGAACGTAACTTCCTTTACTTTTCCCAGAATAGAAGAAATGATTTTGCTTCGCTTGCCGATGTTTTGGTTGGTCTCTTCACGATAAGGTTTAAACCGGGCATCTCCAATAATCTTAGGAAGCGCCAGTTGTGGAAGCTTCGTTGAGCACACTTCAATCATCTTTGCGTTGTCTATCGCCTGACAAAGCCTGTTGAAATCTTCGTCTTGCTCGCGGTTGTAGTACTCAACCCATCCGCATCTTGCGCCTGGCCATGGAAGTTCCTTTGAAATCCCTTTCATGGAAATCCCGGGAATCGTGCCGATAACTTCAGCCAGCGACCATGCCTTTGCGCCATTATATGTGATATTGATATAAATCTCATCGGCAATCAAAAACAGGTCGAACTCGCGTGCTATATCAACCATGAATTTCAAAGTCTCTTTCGGGTAAACCATACCCGTAGGATTATCCGGATTGATGATAAGAATGCCTACCACATTCGGATTATACTTTACTTTCTTATAGAGATCGTCAAGGTCGGGATACCAGTGATTGTTTGGATCAAGTTTGTAAGTCAACGGCTGATGATTGGCATGAGCAGCCTCTGCGCTGGAGTGAGTTGAGTAAGCAGGAGAGGGCCCAATGATCCTCGAAGTCTGATCGAGGAACTGATAAACTTTTGCGATGGCATCGCCAAGCCCATTAAAAAAGCAAATGTCTTCTGATGAGATTTGAGCTCCCTTGAGAGAATTAGTTTGAGTGGCCAAAAATTCCCGTGTTTCTAGTACACCCTTTGAGGGGCAGTAGCTATAGACTTCGTTCTGCATGGCCAGATCGGCAACTATCTCTTTGATCCATCGCGGAAGTGTATGATGTTTCTGAATCGGGTCGCCAATGTTTTCCCAATAAATGGTAAGGCCGGATTTCTTTAGTTGCTCCGCCTTTTTTACAATCTCACGGATTTCGTAACTCAGTTCTTTCGCTCCGTCTCCGAGCAGCTTCTGTCTCATCGTGTCTTATTTTTTAAAAATGAAATACACGGCGAGTATCAAAAACAGAAACCCGATGAAATGATTCAGGCGTAAGGTTTCATTCTTGAAGAAGATTACCGAAAAGACCACAAACACCGAAAGTGTTATTACCTCTTGAATTACTTTTAATTCTACCAGAGAGAAAGGTCCGCCATTTTCCTTAAACCCTATTCGGTTGGCTGGCACTTGCAAGGCATATTCAAACAATGCAATTCCCCAACTGATTAGGATGATGCTTGCTAGCCCGAGGTTCTGGCTCCAGTTCATATCCTTAAACTTCAAGTGACCATACCATGCAAAAGTCATGAAGGTGTTGGAGAGAATGAGAAGAATGATGGTGTAAACAGATTTCATAGATTTGAGTACTGAGTATTTAGTCTTTAGTATTGAGAATCTCCGGGGCAGAATTCTTTAATACTTGTTACTAACGACTCAATACTATTTGACTAGTTTCTTATACTTAATACGGTGTGGCTGGTCATCACCCAAACGCTTCTTACGGTTCTCTTCGTATTCACTAAAGCCACCTTCAAACCAATAGGCTTGCGAGTCACCCTCAAACGCAAGAATGTGGGTACACACCCGATCCAAAAACCACCGGTCGTGAGAGATGATAACAGCACAGCCGCCAAAGTTCTCCAGCGCTTCTTCCAACGCCCGTAGTGTGTTTACATCAAGGTCGTTCGTAGGCTCATCAAGTAACAACAAATTTCCGCCTTGCTTGAGTGCGATTGCCAGGTGAGCGCGGTTGCGCATGCCACCCGAGAGCTCCTTTACTTTTTTCTGCTGATCGGTGCCACTGAAATTAAACTTGCTCACATAGGCGCGTGAGTTTATCTCTTTGCCCCCTACGATGATAAGATCGTTGCCACCGGTGATAGCTTGAAAAACAGTGTCTTCGGGTTTAAGGTCATCGTGCTCCTGATCTACATACGCAATCTTTACAGTTTCACCCACGGCAAAAGTTCCGGCATCGGGTTTCTCTTTGCCGGTTATCATTTTAAAGAGCGTAGTCTTTCCAGCTCCGTTCGGCCCGATGATTCCCACGATGCCCGCCGGCGGAAGTGTGAACGACAGGTTTTCATACAAAAGCTTGTCGCCATAGCCTTTTGCCACTCCTGTTGCTTCGATCACTTTGTTACCCAGCCGCGGTCCGGGCGGAATGTACAACTCCAGTTTCTCTTCTTTCTCGCGTCCTTCTTGCCCAATTAATTTTTCATACGCATTCAAGCGAGCCTTGCCTTTCGCTTGTCTTCCTTTCGGATTCATGCGCACCCATTCAAGTTCACGCTCCAATGCCTTCTGCCGTTTGCTTTCGGATTTCTCTTCCTGCATCAACCGCTTTTGTTTTTGGTCGAGCCAGCTTGAGTAATTTCCTTTCCACGGAATACCTTCACCGCGGTCAAGTTCCAAAATCCATCCCGCCACATTATCAAGGAAGTAGCGGTCGTGCGTTACCGCGATGATCGTTCCTTTATATTGACGCAAATGTTCTTCCAGCCAGAGTACCGACTCAGCATCCAGGTGGTTGGTAGGTTCATCGAGCAATAAAACATCGGGCTCTTGAAGAAGCAATCGGCACAATGCAACTCTTCGTTTCTCACCACCTGATAAGTGCTCGATCTTTGTATCACCCGATGGCGTGCGCAACGCATCCATAGCTCGCTCCAGTTTATGATCAAGTTCCCACGCACCGATGGCATCCAGTTTCTCCTGAATTTCCCCTTGCTTAGCAATGAGCTTTTCCATCTTGTCAGGATTCTCCAGAATTTCCGGCTCACCAAATTTTTCATTGATAGCCTCAAACTCTTTGAGGAGCGCTACAGTTTCTTTCACGCCTTCCTCCACAATCTCTTTCACAGTCTTGGTTTTGTCGAGTTGCGGCTCTTGCTCCAGCAGGCCTACTGTAAAACTCAGATCAGAGACCACTTCGCCCTGAAATTCTTTATCGATACCCGCAATTATGCGCAGCAACGATGATTTTCCCGAACCATTGAGGCCGAGTACGCCAATTTTGGCGCCGTAAAAGAAGGAGAGGTAAATGTTTTTGAGAACTTGCTTGCTGGGCGGGTAAATCTTGTTTACGCCCGACATCGAGAAAATAATTTTTTCGTCAGCCATGGAGATTAAAAGTCGGTTAGGTCGGCAAATATTGCCTTTTTAAGTCAATAGTCCATACAATTTGCCTTACAAGGCTTTCGCGTCTGCCGGTTACTTTTCCCAAAAGATAACTATCGACGGCTGGCTATTGACTATGCTGTAATTAATTCTATTTTTGCGGAAAATTAAAAGGGTACTATGTATTGGACATTGGAATTGGCTTCTTACTTGGAAGATGCGCCCTGGCCGGCAACAAAAGATGAATTGATCGACTTTTCTATCCGTTCGGGTGCGCCGCTGGAAGTAGTGGAGAACCTGCAGGAACTGGAAGACGATGGGCAGCCGTATGAAAGTATCGAGGAGATTTGGCCCGATTACCCCACGAAGGAAGATTTCTTCTTCAACGAAGACGAATATTAAAAATCAGCATCACTGATTTGGACTAAGGGCGGGCGACTGCCCTTCTTTATTTTTGCCGTCGCCGATTTATTGCCACCACAGCAATCGATTGATTTTGAGATTTTATTATTTGGGCGGCCGCCGCGAGGCACGTACAAAGAGTTAAGGAGTTTACTCAATCTGCAACTATAACAGCAAAACGATTGTCGGCCGGCCACTCTGAGTGGCCCGGCGACTACCACTCAACGGCCAACCTGTGGCACTTCAATGAGTTAAGCCTCCACTTTATGGGTGCGAGATAATGCTATTCTTTAATTCGGAGTTTGCTACCGTCAATCACAGAAAATTTATCAATCATCCCACTATAGTTTCTTATCACAGTTTCTACAACTAGAGGGATTTTCTGTTGAGCATTCTCAATTTTTACCAGTAAAACGCCCGCATGTGGCATTCGCAATCGAAATACTAATTCACCGAAATCTTTATCTTCAGTAAGAAGGAGAGCACCGTTGTCATACGCAAACTTCAATACAACCTCATCTTTAGAAGATGGAACTTGTTCTGAGATTGAATAAACCTGTAGTCCTCTTTCTCGAAGCTGAGTTACAATTCTAAAATCGACACTTTCGTCAGCTACGATTTGGACTTTCATTATGCCACGGCAAGGGTCTTTTCATGCTTGGTATTTTCAGCAGCAAACCACAAGCATGCTTGAATATCAGCCATTGTTATTTTTGGGTAAGCCTGAAGCAAATCATCAGAGGTATGCCCGATAGCCAATTTTTCCAGAATGAGTTCTACGGGAATGCGTGTGTCTTTGATCACCATCTTCCCAAACATCACGGCCGGATCGGAGGATAAATGCTCTTTCCAATTCATAAGAAAACGTTTTATACAAAGTTACCTAATCGGCAAGACTTTCGCTTGGGTGGCCTTCAGCCAGCTCTGTGTTTCGGCTTAGAGCCAATAGATTTCAAAAGCGCCTCCACAACAATCAAATCCTCCGCAGTAGTAATCTTGATATTTTCATACCTTCCTTCAAACAATGAAATCTTGTGGCCGGCTTTCTCCGCAACGCTGGCATCGTCGGTAAGACTCATGTCTTCTTTCATTTGATATGCTTTTTTGATGAGCTGCACGTCAAATGTCTGCGGCGTTTGAATCAGTCTGAATTTTGAACGATCTACAGCACTGGTAGTATCCTGATCCGTCATCCGAATGGATTCCTTTAATCTTACGGAGGCAATGGCTGATCCCTGAACAGATGCAAGCCTGAAAGAAGCACCGATTAAATCAGCACTCACCAATGGCCTCACGCCATCATGGATAGCCACTAACCCATCGCCTTCAATTTTATCCAATCCATTCTTTACAGATTGAAAACGTGTCTCCCCACCTTTCTGTAAGATAACCGGCTTTGTAAAGTTGAACTTCTTGCAGATCACTCCCCAGATTTTGAAATCTTCCTCAGGCAGTACCAGCACAACAGAAATTTCGTCGGAATAATTATAGAAAGCCTCCAGTGTATAAAGCAATACCGGCTTGCCGTTCAGTTCAATAAACTGCTTGGGCAAATTGCTTTTGATGCGCGTGCCCTTACCGCCCGCCACAATCAAAGCATATTCTCTTTGGTTCATACGGTTAGCGAAGCCGGCTAAGAATATTTCTATTCCTTTCCTGCCTGTTAATAATTGGCCCGGATGGAGTTAAGATAAGATTTTCGCCTGCCCGAAGAGACGTAAACGGCGAAGGTGGTTTGCCAGGGTCATTCACATCGTATATGATTACCTGGTTATTAATGCGAAACAAAACATTGCCCCCCTCGGTCATCAGGCTTCCATAATCGCGCCACGGCCCTACAGGATACGCTCTAAAATATTTTAGTTTTCCGTCTTGTGGTGACAGTGTGGCAAAAACAACGTTGTCAATTTTATGATCAACCCGGGTATTAATTCCAGCATAACCTCCTATAGTTGCTGCCAATAAAATACTTGCAGCCGAGGTTACTACTGCGCGGGTAGCATCAGGCCTCCAGCTTTCGCCAATCAATACGAGATTTCCTTCCTGGTCAAAGACGCTTCCCATCAGGTGCAATCGCTTGGTTGATAGGCGCGCAGCAGAATCGACTTCGTCAAATATCTTTTCGCCGTAGAGGTTAAACAAAGACATAAAGAACCTGCCATTTTTTGTGCTGCCATTTTCAAATTCGCTTCCTGCAACCAACAATTCACGGCCGTTTGAGGTGAAGACTGAAACGCTGCGATAGTGCTGGCCTTTATTCGAAAGGGATATTGTCTTGAGGAGTTTTCCGGAGGACTTATCAACGTAATGAATTTGATAGATGGGCGTTTGATTTACGGTCGAGGAGGTCATTCCTATTAGCAAACTGTCCGTACATTGAATGCTGGATAAAAAGGGCGCGTTAGATGCCCAAAGTTCTCTCCCGTCTTCTGCACGCACTGAATACATTGGGCCACGATATACTGCAGAGCCTCGTACCAAATAGGGTTGAATCAATATCATTCCGGGGCTCCCGTTATTTGGCAAGAAAGAAAGCCGAACATCTTTTAACTTCTTTACAGGCTTTTGAAAATAGGGTGCAAAGTCAGCGACTGTCTTATAGAAAGTGGACTGAACTCTTCCCAACTTATCCGTAACGATGAAAACGATTTTTTCCTGAGGAGCGGCCTTCAGATAAAATGCATGAAAAGAATACTTTTCATCGCTTCCCGATGCTATCAAATCTGCCTGACCATCGATCGAATACTCAATGGAGTCTGTTGAATGTAGTTCATCGTTTAGAAAGACCTTTCGGAAAACGGAAACCGGAGCTTTCTTTTCACTTACTCTGAATAAGCAAACAAGGCGATTACCCTCCGTCAGGATTTCAAAATGGTCGTATTGACTTATTGTTTTAAAAGAATAGGTTTGAGAGACCCCTATAACCTGATAGCACAACAAGACAATAAGTAATGAGAGTCTTTTCATCGATGGCTGAATTTACTAATGCTGCCTCAGAAAACGCCTTCAGGCCTTCAACCCACTACACAATCAACAAGGCGTCTCCGTAAGTAAGGAACTTGTATTTCTCTTTTTTGGCCAATTCGTACGCCTTCATCACCTGATCATAACCACCGAAAGCAGCTGCCATCATTAACAAAGTTGACTCTGGTTGCTGGAAATTGGTGACCATGGCGCTGCAAATTTTGAAGTCGTATGGTGGAAAAATAAACCGGTCAGTCCAGCCTTCACGTTCTTTCAAGCGGTTATTAGCCGAAACAGCCGATTCCAGTGCACGCATTGCAGTAGTACCAACGGCACAGACTCTATTTTTATTATCAAGCGCCGTGTTTACGCGGTTCACAGTTTCTGTTCCGACAATGAAATTTTCGGAGTCCATCTTGTGCTTGGTAAGATCTTCCACATCCACAGCGCGGAAAGTACCCAATCCGATATGCAACGTCACATAAGACATATCTACGCCTTTTAGCTGAAGACGCTTCACCAATTGCTTGGTATAGTGCATGCCTGCGGTAGGAGCTGAGACAGCGCCTTTATTCTTGGCGAAGATTGTCTGGAATCTTTCCTTATCTGCTGGCTCTACTTTTCTTTTAATGTATTTGGGAAGTGGTGTTTCACCCAGAGTTTCTACTACCTTATCAAAAGCAACCGAATCCCCATCGAATAAGAAGCGAATAGTACGGCCGCGAGAAGTAGTATTGTCAATTACTTCGGCAACGAGATCGCCATCACCGAAATACAATTTATTACCAACGCGAATTTTGCGGGCAGGGTCAACTAGCACGTCCCACAAGTGCATCTCGGCATTTAATTCACGAAGCAAAAAGACTTCAATCTTGGCGCCTGTCTTCTCTTTGCGGCCGTAGAGGCGCGCAGGAAAAACGAGGGTGTCATTGGCTACCATCACATCGCCTTCGTCAAAATAATTGACGATATCCTTAAAAATTTTATGCTCAATTTTTCCGGTGCTGCGGTGTAACACCATCATTCTTGCATCGTCTCTGTTTTCTGCGGGATGAGTAGCAATAAGGCTGTTCGGCAGGTCGAACTTAAATTCGGATAACTTCATAAGCTTACGGGCTTTCGTCCTTGAGGACGGGTTTAAATTTGAGGTCGCAAAAATAGGGAAATAGAAGGGTAATGACAAAGGAGAATTAAGCTAATGTTAGGAGTTGAAGGCATCTGCCGGTTAAAGTTTGTACATTCCGTAACCAAAAAGATTACAATTCGCGTTTAAAAGCCATGCTTACCCTTCGATTGATCTCAGAAAGCCTCGGCTTTGCCTGGAAGGCCCTTAAATCAAACTTGCTGCGCACTATTCTCTCCCTTTTGGGCGTTACCATTGGTATCTTTTCAATTATAGCAGTGCTTACTCTTGTCGATTCACTTGAAAGAAACATTCGCGACAGCTTCAACTTTCTTGGATCGGACATCATTTACCTTGACAAGTGGCCATTTACGGGCGGTAATACCCGCGATTGGTGGAAGGATTATATCAAACGACCCAATGTATCATATAACGAGTATCGCTTTTTGAAGGCCAATCTAAAGACGGGCTCGCATGTTTCCATTTACGCTTTTGCCAACGAGATAACAGTTAAGGCGGGAAGCAACGGAATTAATAAGATTTTACTGCGCGGTGTAGCACCCGATTATGAATATATGCGCGAGGTGAATATTGATCATGGAAGGTATCTGACTTCGGACGAAATTGAAGGAGGAAGAAACGTTGTGATCCTCGGGCATGAAGTGGCTAAAGCGTTGTTTCCCAAAATGGATAACCCTACGGGTGAATTTGTGAAAATAAAAAACCTGCGTTTCAAAGTAGTAGGCGTAGGCCAACGTCAGGGAGAAAGCTTTTTGGGGATGACCAGTGTCGATTATGAGTGCATCATTCCCTACGATTCATTTCGGAAATTGTATAACACCGGTAGCGGTCGCTGGGATGAGCTTGGTTCTCATATCGGACTTAAAGGTCAGGAGAATGATTTGGGTCTTGTCCTGCTCGAAAATGAAATCCGCGGAACGATGCGTGTGAAGCGCGGCCTCAAGCCAGCACAAAAAGATAATTTTGCTATCAACAGGCCAGAGGCGATTGCCAATGCGATTGCTGGTGTTTTTGATGTTCTTAGCATGGCCGGTTGGATCATTGGCGGTTTTTCAATGTTAGTCGGTGGCTTTGGAATTGCCAACATCATGTTTGTATCTGTGAAAGAGCGAACAAGTATTATTGGGTTGCAAAAATCTCTGGGTGCTAAAAATTACTTTGTGCTATTCCAATTTTTGTTTGAGTCGGTGCTGTTGAGCATGATAGGCGGCTTGTCTGGCCTGCTTTTAGTATGGCTGCTCACGTTCGCTCCGTTTGGCAGCCTGCAAGTGATTTTATCCGTACCAAATATTGTATTAGGTTTGGGTGTTTCGTCCATCATCGGGTTGGTGGCGGGCATTGTACCAGCTGCAATGGCAGCAAGGCTTGATCCTGTAATAGCAATCAGGGCCAATTAAAATCATTTATTCTTTAGAGATAGCTCATGTTCACAATTCGACAAACCTTTGAAAGCCTGGGTTTCGCCTGGAAAGCTCTTAAGTCAAATTTACTGCGCACCATCCTTTCGTTACTCGGCGTCACCATCGGAATTTTTTCCATCATCGCCGTGCTTACACTGGTAGACTCCCTGCAGAAGAATATTATAGATAGCCTTAATTTTTTGGGCTCGGATGTTATTTATGTTCATAAATGGCCTTGGGGTGCCGGTGGCAACACTCGCGATTGGTGGAAGGACTATATTAAAAGGCCAAACTCATCATATAGCGAGTATCGGTTTCTTAAAGCTAACATGCAAAGAGGCCAAGTCATCAGTATCTATGCAGAGTCTGAGTCAAACACCATTAAAGCGGGCAGCAACGGGATTAATAAAATAGAAATTGATGGTGCCTCTCTTGACTATGAGAAACTTTTTGAAATAAATATTGAAAAAGGACGGTACCTGATCAGTGCAGAAGTTGAGGGCGGAAGAAATGTTGTTGTATTGGGACATGAGGTAGCCAAAGCTCTTTTTCCAAAAATTGAAGATCCTGTAGGCTTGTATGTAAAAATTAAAAACTTGCGATTTAAAATTGTAGGCGTTATCAAACGCGAGGGTGAAAGCTTTATGGGTTTTACCAGCAAAGACTATAGTTGTATTATACCGTACGTTGCCTTTAGAAAAATCTTTCAAACGGGCACTGGTCGCTGGAATGAAATTGGTTCCGTTATTGGCTTAAAGGGATACAAAGATGATATCGGGCTTGTGGAATTGGAAAATGAAGCACGCGGCCTTCTGCGTATAAAACGCGGATTGAAGCCGGAGAAGAAAGACAACTTTACCATGAATCGACCCGAAGCAATTGCTAAATCACTAGATGGAGTTTTTGATGTACTTGGTATTGCAGGCTGGATCATTGGAGGCTTCTCAATTTTGGTTGGCGGCTTTGGAATTGCCAACATCATGTTTGTATCTGTGAAAGAGCGCACCAGTGTGATCGGGTTGCAGAAATCGCTGGGGGCGAAAAACTATTTTGTATTATTCCAGTTTTTGTTTGAGTCAATCTTCCTCAGCTTGATCGGAGGGCTTTCGGGATTGTTTCTGGTCTGGCTACTCACGATGGCACCTTTCGGAAGTTTGAAAGTAGTGCTCTCTGTAAAAAATATTGTACTCGGACTTGGTGTATCATCAATTATCGGCTTGGTGGCTGGTATTGTACCGGCGGCTGTGGCAGCGCGGCTTGATCCGGTGATTGCCATCAGAGCGAATTAATTCTTACAAGCCTTAAGCACTCTTCACTTCAATCCGGAAGGTTGTGCCAGAGTTTTCTTCGGAAGATTTTACAAAAATTCTTCCTTCGTGATAAAGTTCAATAATACGCTTGGCCAATGTGAGCCCTAGACCCCAGCCTCTTTTTTTGGTAGTGAACCCCGGTTTGAAAACATTCGTCATCATCGTTTTTGACATTCCCTTTCCAGTATCTGAAATATCGATTAATACTTTGTTGTCGTTGCCGCGCAAGATCTTGAAAGCGATTGTTCCAGAGTTGCCCATGGCATCTACAGCATTCTTACAAAGATTTTCCAGTACCCATTCAAACAACGGAGGATGAACTAATGCCTGAATTGACTCTGACAATGTATAAACCTCAATGTTTATTTTAGAAGAAACGCGAGGTTGCAGATAGCCCACCACCCGGTTGACGAGCTGATAAATATTTTCACTTTTCAATGTTGGCGTAGAGCCAATGCTCGAGAAACGCTCGGTCACAACTTGAAGTTTACTGATGTCTTTATCGAGCTCTTCTACAATTCCTTTATTACGGATATCGGGGTCATCGCGCAATACTTCGATCCAAGCCATGAGCGATGATAAGGGTGTACCCAGCTGGTGCGCAGTCTCTTTCGCCAATCCTACCCAGACACGGTTCTGTTCGGCTGTGCGTGAGTAGTTGAAGGCCAGATAAGAAATAAACCCAAAGATTGCCAGTACAAAGATCTGGATATAAGGATAGGCTGTAAGTTGTGTGAGCAGAAAAGAATTTTTGTAGTAGACATACTGCTTGCCATAGACCTCCTGAGTCTTGGGATCTTTAAGCAAAATTTCGATAGGTTGGAAAGTACTTTGCATCTCGGTAAGCTCTGCCTGAAGTGTCTCTTCTTTCCGGGCTTTACTCCAGGCGGTATCTATTTCAATATTGGTATAAGTCACAACAGAATTATGGCTGTCTACCAGAATCGTTGGAATAGAATTGTTTTTGTTGATGATTTCTTCAGTGATGAACAGGATGTCATTCTGTGTATCATTAATCGTGTACTCAAGTGCCCGCGCAAAAAGTTTGACCTGATTTTTCTCGCGTTCTTTCAACTGATTTACCAGGATATCAGTGAAATAGATTGAGGCGATGCTAATGACAACAGATACGGTCAATATAATCCACTTCAGGTTGGCATTATCCTGATAGAATTCCATGGAAGGAAGAGCAGCCTTCATTATTCAAGATTACAAATTCAAACCTCAAGATTCAAAATTTTACAGCTTGAATCTGCAATCCCGATCAGATCACTCTCTCATCAAAAACCACTTGGCAAGTACCCTGTAGTTTACTTTTGTACCCGTCATTAAAATACCAACGCGGTAAATCCTTCCGGCAATCCAGGTAGTAAGAATGAAGCCACCAATCAACAGCGCCATTGAAAGAAGCAATTGCCATGTAGGTACATCAAACGCAATCCGACCAACCATAGCCACGGGTGAAGTAAATGGAATGATCGAAAGCCAGAAACTTACTGAGCCATGAGGATCACGAAGGATGAACATAAACAATCCAAAATAGCCAATGAGTAGAGGTAATGTGATCGGGAATTGAAATTGTTGGGATTCCTGAATCGACTCTACTGCAGATCCTACTGCAGCAAACAGTGCTCCATAAAGCAGGTAGCCACCTAAGAAATAGAAAACAAACACGAAGGCAATTTTAGCAAAGGGGATTTCACCAAGATTGCCAAGAAGTTCTTTAATATGGCTGTTAGGTTGATTCATGGCCTGCTTTACATCTTCATCTTGTACTTTCTTGGCCATTTGCTCCATCGCTTGCTTTTGAGGCATCTTCAAACCAAAATAGCCGAGCACTCCAGACGAAAGAAATGAAATGAGGATAAGCCAAATCGCAAACTGAGTTACACCAACCGCAGCAATGCCCACAATTTTTCCCAGCATTAATTGAAAAGGCTTAACAGACGATACGATGACTTCCACCACTTTCGAAGTCTTTTCATCGATCACCCCCTGCATTATTTGGATGCCATAAACCAGAACAAATACATAAATCATAATGCCGAGAGCAAATCCCAACCCATAAAGAATGCCCGAGTTGCTTGATTTCTCTTCACCGGTTTTGGTCAGATTAATTTGCTTGAGATTAATGCTGGTCTTCAGATTTTTTAACGTTTCCTTATCGATTTTAAACTCCTGAAGTTTAAGGTCGCGGACCCGGTCTTGTAAAATAGATTCCAAGTCACCAATTTTTTCGATGCTCGGATTCTCCTGAGTATAAATCATGAGGCCTTCGGGCTTACTGATATTAAACTTTGGGATGTAAAGGAGAGCAAAATCTTTAGTTTCGTTATAAGTTTTCTTGGCCTGCTCTAAGGATGTTTGTAAAGGCACAAAAATAAAGCGCTTGGTATTCTTCGAACTATCAAGGTTAATTACACCACTTTCATCCATGACCATTACCGTGTCTGGCTTTGCCGACTCGGCTTCTTTCATCATGATGTAAATCAGTCCACCGATAATGGCCGGGAAAATCAATGGCACAACAACTGTTGCAATAAGAAATGATTTTTTTCGTACGCGTGTTAAAAACTCACGTTGAATGATCAACCAGACTTTATTCATACTTTAAATAGTAAATGGATTCGAAACTTATCTAAGCTTATACTTCTTGCAAATGTTTTTTCAGGGCATCATCACCTTCGCCTTTCACCAAACTGATGAAAATGTCGGCCATGCTTGGTAGCTTTTCCTGAAAACTATACACTTCAGTTATGTCAATCAGATCGCGGATCAATTGATTTCCTTTAATGCCTTCTTTAGCCTGAATAGTAGAGGAGAACAAATTATCCTCGATCACCGCCTGTTTTTTCAATTCATATTTTTCAGAGGGCAGAGAGAAGTGATTGCCGCGATGCTCTACTAAAAATGTATTAGAACGGAATTGATCTTTTACCTGCTTCTTTGGGCCTTCCAGTATTTTTTTTGATTTGTTGAGGAGCGCGATGTGATCACACAAGGATTCCACCGTTTCCATGCGGTGGGTTGAAAAAATAATTGTGCTGCCGTTGGCTTTCAGTTCTAAAATTTTCTCCGTGATTAATTCAGCATTGACAGGATCAAATCCTGAAAAAGGTTCATCTAAAATGATGAGTTTGGGCTCATGCAAAACCGTGCTGATGAATTGCACTTTTTGCGCCATCCCTTTGCTGAGGTCTTCAACTTTCTTATGCCACCAGTCTTTTATTTCAAATTTCTCCAACCAGACTTTTATTCTGGCTAAAGCATCCTTTCGGCTAAGACCTTTAAGTTGAGCGAGATAAAGCAGTTGGTCACCAACTTTCATTTTCTTATAAAGCCCACGCTCTTCCGGCAGGTAGCCTATAATCTCTACGTGATTTGGCCTCAGTTTTTCGCCGAAGACCAGGACTTCGCCCGAATCAGAATTGATGATTTGATTGATAATGCGGATAAGAGTAGTCTTGCCAGCACCATTTGGACCTAATAGACCAAAAATGGTCTTTTCGGGGATGGTAATGCTGACTTTGTCCAGAGCAGTATGCTCAGCATAATACTTGGACACATCTTTTACTATTAAAGCTTCCACTAAGAACTTGTTTGTGTGTTGAGAAGCAAAAATAGGGATTCAAACGTAAGTCCGTGGAGGTTTTTGACAAAAAGTTAAGATTCCGTTTTCAAATCACCACATTATGTGACAAAACGACAATTAACAAGAATGTTTGGATAGAAAATTAATGTTCCTTAAAAATGATTTTCCCCATGGAAACGTCCAGATCGAACGTAAGAGCATCTTTTGGATTTTTGGTATAGGCCGCATTTGCGAATGTGTTCTCGCCAATTTTTTTCAAACTATGAGCAAGGTTTACACTGCACAACCATGAATCAGTAATTCTTACAATGACCGGGATATCATTGTCGGGTAAGTAGATGATCAAGTTGCCTGCTCCGACACTACCTTTGATGCGATGCGCCATGCTGGGCTTATCGCTGAAATCCAAAAGCATGTTTCCAAAGCCGACATCAGCCAAAACTAATTTAGAACGCGTAAGATTTAATTGTCTTGCTGTGAGTGAACCCATGTCTACTTTAATGTAGAAAGTATCCATGTCTACCTTATTTCTTTGATCTGAACTATAGGATACATTCACATCGGCACTGCCGGTATTAATTTTCAATTTACTGATAGAAAGACCGGCCAAGTCTACATTGGCGTTGCCCAAACCATAATCAAGGTCAAGTGAGTAGGGCATATCTTCAGCCAGATAAACTTTCCAGAACTTATCATTAGGTTTCTCATCCGAGCCGAAGACCCGATAAGAAATTTTGCTGCCTACGCCATGCTGGCTTTCCTGCTCAAGTGAGAGTTTTACCATACAGGTTTTTCCCTTCACTTCATTACTGAAAGAATGGGAGTATTCTTGTAAATCCTGATTGCTATAAATATTAAGGAGCTCGCTATTTTGGCTCGGGCGAATAAAGCAATTGCCGGTTTTGGCTTTCAGGCAGAGTTCAACCCGATTGCAAGCCTCATTTTTCTCGACAGTGAATTGCTTTTTCACCTGCGTCAAACCCTCAACGCTGCACAACTCTCCTATAAAAAATAATAATACAATTTTCCGCATAACGTAATCTTACGCTTGGGTTAGGTTAAAGTTGCCTTGATGTAAGAAAGGTTACAATTCTGTTAAAAAAGTAACCCGTAATAGGGCTTAAACGGCCTATTCAAAGAAAGGTTGTAAAGAGAATGTTTTGTCTTTATCCGAAATACTCCTTCATCCGCTCAAAAAATCCTTTTTCGCCTGCATCCGGATGAGGCTGAAAGTTGGGGGAAGTGCGTAATGCCTCCAGCTTGGTCTTTTCTTCCGGGCTCAATTTTTTAGGCGTCCAGACATTAATGTATATCAGTTGGTCGCCATGGCCATAACCATTAATATCCTTGATGCCTTTTCCGCGAAGGCGCAAGATCTTTCCACTCTGGGTGCCCGGTTCAATTTTCAGGCGCACTTTGCCGCCAACGGATGGAACTTCAACAGATGTACCAAGGGCTGCGTCAATAAAACTGATGTGCAGATCATACACCAGATTGTTGCCATCGCGCTTTAAATCTTTATCCTCGACCTCTTCAATCACAATGAGTAAGTCTCCGGGTATGCCGCCGCCGGGTGCATCGTTGCCTTTGCCCGACATGGAGAGTTGCATGCCATCGGCTACACCTGCAGGAATTTTCACTGAGATCAAGTCTTCTTTGGAGGTAAGGCCGGAGCTGTCTACTCCTGCAGGTCGTTTATCTATGATTTGGCCGGCGCCGTGACAAGTAGGGCAGGTAGTTGTGGAAACCATTTGACCCAGCATAGTATTTACGACCTTCCTCACTTGCCCCTGACCGTTGCACGCAGTACAGTTTTTGAAGGTGACACCTTCGGCCTGAATTAGGCGGTTTACTTTTATTTTTTTCTCAACACCATTCGAAATTTCATCGAGTGTCAATTTTAGTTTGATCCTTAGGTTAGAGCCTTTGCGCTGACGAGAGCGGCCACCACCTCCACCAAAAAAACTGTCGAATCCGCCACCTCCAAAAATATCTCCAAACTGGCTGAAGATATCATCCATATTCATGTCATGCCCCTGGGGTCCGCCGCCACCGGGGCGTGAGTGGCCGAAGCGATCGTATTGTGCGCGCTTTGTTTCATCGCTGAGAACTTCATAAGCTTCGGCCGCCTCTTTAAACTTCTCTTCAGCTTCCTTGTTGCCTTGATTTTTATCAGGGTGAAACTGAATGGCAGTCTTGCGGTAAGCTTTTTTAATTTCTTCCGGCGTGGACGATTTGTTTACACCGAGTATTTCGTAGTAATCTCTTTTGGTTGACATTCGAGGGTGGAAATTAGATATTAGAGGTTGGTGATTAACTTCCAGTAACTACTTTGGCAAAACGGATCACTTTATCATTCAATAAGTATCCTTTCTCTACCACATCTACAACTTTGCCTTTCAGTTTTTCATCAGGAGCGGGGATTTGCGTAATCGCTTCGTGCAGGTCAGGATTAAAATCAGATCCCTGAGCAACGTCCATAACTTTGACACTGTATTGCTCTAGTATTTTTTTAAACTTATTCTGAATCAGAAAAAAACCTTCGGATTCTTTATCGGTTTTTTCTTTAAATGATTTCTCTGCGCGTTCAAAATCATCGACTACTGTCAATAGATGTTTTAGTAATTGTTCATTAGCCGATTGAATCATTTCAAGCTTTTCCTTGGCCGTGCGCCTGCGGTGGTTGTCAAATTCTGCATATAAGCGCACATACTTATCCTTTGCTTCTGCCAATTCGTCCTGTAGCTTCTTTACAGGATCATCCTGAGTCTTCGCTTTTTCCGTGGTTACGGGCTCGGGGCTTTGCAGAGGAGTGCCTTCGGGCATCAAATCGTCATGTTTTTCGAGTTCGGGCTCTTGGTGCACAGTGTTTTCCATCAGTTAATGCTTAAATAAAAACGCAAAATGACAAGAATTTTGCCAATAACGGAATTGTGACAGTATGACGTTTAGTTAATGGAGTTCCCTCCAGATCAAATCTTTCAATTCTGTGATGCCCTGATTGATAATAGAGGAGATGAAGACGGTTGGAATGTTTTCGGGCAAATCTTTTTTTATCGCATCCTTAAGCTCATCATCAAGTAAGTCGGCTTTGGAAATAGCGAGCAGTCTTTTTTTGTCGAGCAACTCGGGGTTGTATTTTTTTAGCTCATTCAGCAAAATTTCAAATTCATTTTTTATATCATTCGAATCTGCCGGGATAAGGAAAAGTAGTATCGAATTCCTTTCAATGTGCTTTAAAAAACGTATGCCCAATCCCTTACCTTCTGCTGCACCTTCGATAATACCCGGGATGTCGGCCATTACAAAAGATTTGTCATCCCGATAAGGAACAACGCCAAGGTTGGGTGTGAGTGTGGTGAAAGCATAGTCTGCAATTTTTGGCTTAGCAGCAGATACTACCGAAAGTAATGTCGACTTTCCTGCATTCGGGAAGCCAACCAGTCCTACATCGGCCAATAATTTTAATTCAAGGATAATCCATTCTTCTCTGCCGGGCTCGCCTGGTTGAGCGTGCTGTGGTGCTTGATTTGTAGAGGTGGCAAAAAATGAGTTCCCTTTCCCGCCTCGTCCGCCGGGAGTAAGAATTATCTCCTGTCCGTCTTCGTTGATTTCGCAAACGAGTTCATTGGTATCAAATCTGCGAGCGACGGTGCCGAGGGGTACTTCCAGTATTTCATCCTTGCCAAAGGCGCCTGTCATGTTTTGGCCTTCACCACCCTTACCTGATTCTGCAATTACGTGCTTACGATATTTTAAATGCAGCAATGTCCATAATTGCGAATTGCCTTTTAAAATAATGTGACCACCACGACCGCCGTCTCCGCCATCAGGTCCACCTTTCTCGATGAATTTTTCGCGATGAAAATGCCGACAGCCAGCGCCACCATTCCCCGAGCGGGAATTGAATTTTATATAGTCGATAAAGTTGGGAGAGGACATTTCGATTTTAGATTCGAATTATAATTTAAGTTTCAATACGTCAAAATCTAAAACCTGCGCCGATTACCGATCGATAACCTTACAAATGTTTCCAAAGATTTCATCAATGCTGCCAATGCCGTGGACTGTGTTCAGACGTTTTTGCTTTTCGTAATACGGCAATACGTGAATTGTTTTGGTAAAATATTCAGTAATGCGTTTGTTTAGTTTTTCTTCTTCGTCATCCGCCCGGTTTTCTGTGGTTCTGCGCTTAGCAATACGGGTTCTTACTTCGGCTTCGGTTACATCCAAAGCAACTACAAAATGGATTGCTGACCTGTTGTCTTTCATAAACTTGTCGAGCGCTTCGGCCTGCGGTACAGTCCGAGGGAATCCATCAAACAAAAAGCCTTTAGCTTGAGGGTTTTTATCGAGCTCTTCTTTCAGCATGGCGATCGTGATCTCATCGGGCACGAGAGCTCCGCTGTTCATAATCTCCTTCACTTTCTTGCCCAGCGTTGTATCATTTTTTGTGTGCCAGCGAAATAAGTCGCCGGTAGAAATATGCACGAAGCCATATTTTTGAATAAGCTTTTCGCTCTGTGTGCCTTTGCCTGCGCCAGGAGGACCGAAGAGGACTAAGTTGATCATTTTCTCTCTTTTAAGTTTTTGAAAAGATAGGCAAGGTAACTAGCAATTAGACAATTTGAAAATTTGATAATTGGGTTTACAGGCTAACGATCGTTCTGATTGCCCTAATTTTCAAAACAACAGGTCAACAATTCACCGATTCAATACGAATCGTCAAGGGCAAAAGTGTTCTTTCTGTTTTTCCACTGCCCATTTGTAAAATCGGGGAACTCGACACTGGCTCCATTTTGCTGGATTGATTTTTCTGACAGCGGCGTGATCGCGCTCCAGGTCACAGCATCATAAACGTCTTGCGGAGTGTTGGCTTTTCTTTTCACTGACTCGATAAAGGCATTCAGAACAAACCAATCCATACCGCCGTGGCCTGCTCCGGCAGCATCGTTGCCATATTTTTTCCAAAGCGGATGATCGTATTTATCAAGCCATGTTTTAGCATCTTCCCATTGATGGGCTTTGGGACTTTGCCCTTCGATGTAAATGGATTTGTTTACGTCCATCCAAATGCCTTTCGTGCCTTGCACTCGAAAGCCAAGGGAATAGGGTCGTGGTAAATTGGTGTCATGTTGTAACAGGATCGTTTCATCATTGGCTGTGCGGATCATTGTAGTGACAATGTCGCCTAGTTTGAAATTGACTTTTGCATTGGGATGATTTTCTCCGCCCACTTTTACAATATGCTCATGAAGGCCACGCGATTTTGTTGAATAAGAAACCAATTGGGTAAACCTATTGCCACGATTGATGTTGGTCATCATGGCGATTGGCCCGATGCCGTGGGTAGGATAGAGGTCGCCATTGCGCGTTACAGAATGCTGGGTGCGCCATTGTGCTTCTGAAAACCCTTTTTCTCCAAATTCAGCGCCACCACCGTAAGGGTTAATACCATCATTGAATTTCACTTCGCGCAAATCGTGCTGATAGCCGCCTTGCAAATGTATCAGTTCGCCAAACATATTTTGTCGCACCATATTCATGGCAGCCATCACATCGCGCCGGTAACAAACATTTTCAAGCATCATCAGCGGCATTCCTGTCTTTTCAGAAGTACGAACGATCTCCCAACATTCGTCTACCGTCATGCCGGTGATCACTTCACATCCTACATATTTTTTTGCATTCATGGCATCAATACACATAACCTTGTGCCACTCCCAAGGAGTTGCTATGACAACTGCATCGATGTCTTTATTTTCTAGTAACTTTTTGTACCCTTGCGGACCATCAAGAAGTACTTGTGGTTTGTTCTTTCCGGCTTGCGCCACCAATCCCAGGCTCATATCGATCATGCGTTGCTGAATATCGCAGATCGCTACAACGTCAACATCACTTCGTTTAAGTGCCAACTCCAGATGATTTTGCCCGCGCAGGCCTACACCAATAAAGCCAAGTCTGATTTTATTTTCATTTTCTTTCGAGAATACTGCTTGTGATGGCAGAATGGAAAATGCCGCTCCAGCTATGGCAGTAGTTTTAATAAATTCCCGTCTTGTTTTCATTGTCGATTTTATTTTTAGAGAGGCTAAAGTTAAGGGCAATGGATTCAATTCAAAACAAAAAAGGCTTTCCCTATTGGAAAGCCTTTTCGAAGAAATAATTTGAGTTTACTGATCCGCGCCTTTCTTCATGATAATTTTTGTTAAGGCTGTTTCTTTGGTAATCTTACCGGAAGAGTAGTCTTGTAACACTGAGTTTTTAACGGACAGTTCAAGTGATGATGGTATTGCACAACCCGGGCAGCGAGTGAGTGTTATGTTGAGCATCAATGATTCATCTGGCTTGAGGCTTTTAAGGGTACGGCCGTACTCAAGCATATCCTCCATAATTTCCTTTTCGAATTGAGGATACATTTCTTTTACCTTTTTGTTGCGTGTAGGGCTGTCCACTTCTTCAAGACGCAGCGTAGGGAGGTTCCACAAGTCATTACCGACTTGATCGCTGGAGTAGACCTGAACGTAATAGATTACACCAAAATCCTTCAACCGTTCGTAAGAGATGTCGTCTTCTGTATAGAATGTTTTGGAAAGATCACGACTATACAATTTGTTAAGGATGCTCGACATCAACTCGAGGTCGGGTTGCAGGTCATCGTCAGTTTCGGCAGATATCACTTTCAATTTACCAAGCAGTTGGTCGCGCGTAATTTTCCCCTGACGAAACTGATTGATATCTGCTTTATTGCCTTCCACAGACAGCAGGCTTCGTTTTTGGCCTCGATCAAAATCACCAACCCATACCATTCTTAAATTATTGTCGGTTTTGTTGGTTATTACAATTCTCTCATTAGGAGGAAGTTGGGTAAGCAGGTCTCCATAGTCTGCTATGAAATTTTTGGCGGCCTCCATTATTTTTTCATTACTCGAGGTGCGTACACTGTCGCGATCAGACTTGTTGACGTTCTTACTTCTTTTTTTGTAGGCGCCTCCGGCAAGTTGTGCAGCCTTTGCTTCGCTGTTGCTATAGGAGTAACTGTAACTTTTTGTGCGTCCAGACCCAGACGACCGGACGGGAGCTACTGGTTCCACCGGTTCAAAAGGTGCGTCTGGAGTAATAAAAAACATATTGCCCAA
>JABDGP010000046.1 GCA_013285945.1 Bacteroidota bacterium
CTGTAACTTTATATTTTTTAGATAACCACGTTTCTATTACTAATCCAAAAGAAATAGAAAAAGCGTTGGATCAAATCCATCTCGCTTTTCATGTCAACTCCCATGGACTTACAGAGCTTTTCATGAATGGCGTAAACGTCGAAAAGAAAATCCGCAAGATGCGCATCTCCGAAAACGTAAGTCCGGTGAGCGCTATTAAAGAGGTGCGTCATGCAATGGTGGCGCAGCAGCGCAAACTTGGCAAGGAACGAGGACTTGTAATGGATGGCCGCGACATCGGCACGGTCGTTTTTCCTGATGCCGAGCTCAAACTTTTTCTTACTGCCAATATTCAAGTGCGTGCATTTCGCAGACAACTCGAATTACTTGAAAAGGATAACCTTGTAGATTTGGATACGATAATTACCAATCTTACAGAGCGCGATCGCATCGACAGCACACGCAAAGAAAGCCCGCTGGTGAAAGCAGCTGACGCCATTGAAATAGACACTACGCACATCACCGTAGATGAACAAGTAGATGAGGTGGTAAGACTGGCGGTTTCTAAGTTGCTCCTAAAAAAGAAATAAGGTTATTTCAATCCGTAGCGGTCAATCAAAAACACTAATGCAGTCATTGCTGCTGCCCCCATCTCGAGCTCACGCTTACTCACTTTGTCTATTGTATCAACCGGAGTGTGGTGATAATCGAAATAGCGCTGTGAGTCCGGCAGGTAACCAATCATAGCTGTACCCAAAGGAGCTAGCGGGCCAATATCTGCGCCTCCACCAGGATGATCAAAATCAGTGAGGCCATAAGGTTCCAGCATTGGCTTCCAGCTTTTGATTTTATTTTTTACGGCATCGCTGGCTGTCATGGTAAATCCGCGAGGAGTGAACCCGCCTTCATCTGATTCAATTGCAGCAATATGATTTTCGTTTTTCATTTTTGCTACCTCAGCATATTTAGCTCCGCCACGTAATCCATTTTCTTCGTTCATAAACATTACCGCCCGGATTGTCCTTTTCGGTTTGATGCCAAGTTCTTTGAATAACCTTAGTACTTCAATTGATTGCACACAGCCAGCGCCATCGTCATGGGCGCCCTGCGCAAGATCCCATGAATCAAGATGACCACCGATGTCGATGATTTCATCTTTATATTCAGTACCTGTTATTTGACCTATAACATTGAATGAGGGTGCGTCGTCCAGCATTTCGCAATGTGTTTCAATATAAACCTGAAGCTCCTTCTCTTCTTTTATAAGCCTGGAAAGCAGTTCGGCATGTTTGGTACTGACAGCAACAGCCGGAATTTTAGGGACATCTGGCGCATAGCGCAGTGCTCCGGTGTGAGGATAATCTTCCTGATTTATTCCCATCGATCGAACGATGACGGCTACAGCCCCAAGTTTTGCTGCTTCTGAAGCACCGCTGCCACGTTGATCAACGGCGCCTCCATAGGCTGCAAATGTTTGGATTTGCGTAGGATCCATTGGGCGATTGAAAAAGACAATTTTGTTCTGAACAGATTTTGGATTCAGCTGTTTCAGTTCATCAAAGCTCTTGACTTCAATAACTGAGGCGCCTATTCCCGATGGGCCTGTACCAACAGAATTTCCCAAGGCACAAACGGAGAGATTAATTGTGCCCATCTTTTTGGAGTTGATAATACGCGTTATTTCCTGCTGGCCTCGCACCCAATGTGGAACCATCACAGGCTGAAGCCATACAGAATCGAAATCATAAGTTTCCATCAGGTGACGACACCATTCAACTGCTGCAGCTGCCCCGGGTGATCCCGACAAACGCGGACCAATTTTGAGACAAAGGTCGCTGAGCATCTCATACGATTTTCCATGACTCAGTGCTTCATTAAAAATTTCCTTAATGCCTTGCTGATCCTGTGTGGTCTGTGCTTGGATTGCGATTGACGAAATTACGAAGAGAAGGAGCGGCAGTTTGGTCATATAATTTTTTTTTGAAGAGACAATATTGCGAAAGCGATTCAAAAAGAAAATATAATTTTTGCGCAAACATTTCGACCCATGTTGTAAATACCAGAGCGGCCATTAGGTGATTGCTGATAATATTCAAAATATTTTAAGCGGCTCATGTTTGATTGATAAGCAACATCCAAAACGTTGTTCATCTGCAGCTGAAATTGCCAGTTGGTTTTTGACTGACGGACAGTAGCACCCAGAGAAAGGTTGAGCAAAGCATAGCCGTTAGTTATGGTTTCCGTATTGAATAATGCCAAATACCTGTTTTGCGTGGCGTTATAATCCATTTCGGCCGTTACGTTGACACCAGAAAGCCAGTTTGATTTAATCTCGAACTCTTGGTTAATGTTACTTATCCATCGCGCCGGCGGAATAAATGGCAGGTACTGACCTTGTTGTTTTTTATTTTCAAAAAGAGGGTTGCGATTGAACCCGTAACACAAGGCTAATTGATTGTTGAACGAAAAACCTGTGATGTTTTTAGGCTTCCATGAAAACGTTCCTTCCAGTCCGTAAAGCTGTGCAGCCGCTTGTTGGTATTGAAAAGTCTTATTGCCTTGTGCATCAGTGACTGCTTTCCCTTGTGCGTCTGTAACTTGGTTTAGATAAATAAAGTTTTCAATGTTTTTATTGAATACACTTACCGAAGCTGACAGTTCTGAGAAATCAGTAAACAACCCAAAATCTTCCTGCCAGCTAAATTCAGAGACAAAGTGTGGGTTACCAATATAAAGAATGTGCGCGCCGGCATCCAACCCATTAGAAGCAATTTCTGAAATGCTCGGTGCCCGATAGCCGCGTGAGAAATTGAATTTGAGATTCAAAAATTCATTGAGGTGATAGGTCGATCCGAGACTCAACGATATTCCATGGAACGATTGATTGATGGCAGGAAATTGTAAGGTCGCACCAACCGTGTCGGGCGGGTAAACCTGTTTGTCAAACCCGGTTTGGGGATCGGTGCCACTATAAAAATTATAGGTACGAATATTTCTCACGTCCAACCGGGCGCCACCGATTATTGTCCAATAATCCTTTTTCCATTTGGCAACTACGAATGCTCCAAAATCTATAAGGTCGTAATTCGGCACTGGGAAATTTGTTGCGTCTTTGATCTTATTATTTTGGAACATTCCATTTACCCCTGCCGAAGTTTCAATACCGGAAAATTCAGGGGCATTATAACGAACACTGTAATTAATTGTATTGAGTCGGAGATAAGTACCGGCTTGGTCGGGCGCAGTCGGGTGATTGAATTCCCTCCGGATATTTTGCGTTAGCGCGATTAACATATTGATATCGCCCTTTCCCAGCTGGTAGTAGTTGTTGACATAGCCCCGATAATGCTGAATACGCTGGTGTAAGGGATTGAGTGTGTATGAATTTAGCTCTGCATTTGAAACGATCGGCCTGTTTTTAATGTCATCCTGATCGCCTTCGTAAATTTGTTGGGTAAATTTTCGAGTGAGTGAGTCACGGCTGCCGTCGGGGATACCCTGCAAATTGTCGTACAGCGAAAAATTGAGATGAGTAAATCCTTTTGCCGTCTTATAACCGAGTAGCGCTGAAGCGTTTTTTTCCTGAAAGCCTGTATTAAAGACCCGGCCATCAACGGCGTTGGTATAATTTTTTGCGATGCGATATGCACCACGTACAATCCAGAGCCAGTGGGTGTTTCCTGAAGAAAGCCTGAAACCATTTCCGATCAACCCATTGTTGCCCTGATATTCAGAAAGCCAGCGACCTCGGATTTTCCCATCGGCTTCTTTAGGTACAAATGGAATTAAACTTACCACGCCGGCTAATGCATCGGAACCATAAACTAAGCTGGCGGGCCCTTTGATTATTTCAGCCCGATCAATATTGTAGTTATCAATTTCAAGTCCGTGTTCGCCACCCCATTGCTGCCCTTCCTGCCGAACGCCATCGTATAAAGTGAGTACTCGATTAAAACCCATGCCTCGAATGAATGGCTTCGAAATATTTGGTCCGGTCTTCAGCGTATTTAATCCAGGAGTATTTTTTGCAAGCACATCAATGATATTGTTTTCATTGGCACGTTCGATCATTTTTGGAGTTACAGTGCTTACTGAAATTGGGTTTTCTTTTATAAGTGTCACCTTCGAGACTGCCGTGATTACGACTTCATCCAGTATTTTGTGATTAGGAGTCAGAAGGATTTCGTATTCAGTTTTGGCGGAAGTTATTGCAAGAGTGTCATTTTGATAACCCAGAAACGAAAGGACGCATTGATCGTTTTCTTTTACCTTCAACTTAAAGCGTCCGTAAGAATCAGCGATGCTACCAAGGGTGGTACCCAGTAATGTGATAACGCAGCCACCCAGCGGTTGCCTTGTTTCCTCATCTTTCACTAATCCGGTTATTCCATGCTGAGCGAGTACACTTTGAAATGATAGTATTGCGTATAGTAATAATATTGGTTTCATAATTTTAGACAAGTCTAAATAATATTTTAGATAAATAAAATAAATAAGGTTTAATAAGAACAGAAAATGCAGCCAGTGGCTGGATTTCAATTTATTAAGGCAAGATGTTTTAGATAAAAGAAACCGAAGGCGCGCGGCCTTGTGAATAAGAAACCGCGATTCGCTCGATACAAAAGCTAAAGTGCGCTTCGTGGGTGATAAACGCCTGATGATCGAAAGTTAGATGCGTGGAAGGAATAAACGCCTGATTGAAGAAGTCTATAGAGCAAACTTTACAGTGTTCATCATGTTTTTGAACTCCGGCTGCTCCGTCTTTCAGCGGTGTTGAAACAGATTTTAGCTCATGGACATCGTGGTTCTTGTGAAAGAAATTCACCGCCACTTGCGCAAAAAGCAGTGCTCAAATCAGAAAGACTGATGAGAAAATATGTAGGGCTCTTGATTTCAACGTTTGCAACGTTATAAATGCAGGTGAAAATCGCAATGTTCCAAATGCTTCTTTTGATCAGTTGTAGATTCAATATCAAAATGAACTTGTACTTGATTTAAATCGTTTGCAAAGGAGTTGCTAACTTGCAATCAATTTAACATAAATGAATTATGGCTTATCTGTTTGATTCGTTTGATGGTTGGAAAAAGTATTGCATTGAGCATAAATTTTCGCTGGCCAAAACAGTTACTGAATATGAATTCGACCAAAAGGGCCGAAACGAGAATGAAGTAATTGAAGGCTTAATGAGAGCGTGGGCGGTAATGAAAGATGCAGTGCGCAGTGGCCTTGAAGAAGACATGACTTCCCGTTCGGGTATGATTAATAATGGTGCCAAAAAAGTATATCGATACCCCAAGGCGGTCTTGTCTATTGAATTTCAACGGCTGATTTCACGCGCACTTGCTGCTAAAGAAGTGAACTCGTGCATGGGGAGAGTTGTCGCTGCGCCTACTGCCGGAGCAAGCGGCATTATGCCCGGTGTACTTTTTACATTGCAAGAGATCCATCACATTGACGACGAAAAAATTATTGAAGCGATGATGGTAGCAGCAGGTATAGCAATCATTATCGAACAAAAAGCATCTATCGCCGGAGCAGTGGGTGGTTGTCAGGCAGAGACAGGCACAGCTGCAGCAATGGGTGCAGGAGCGATTGTGTATTGCCTTGATGGAAACATTGATCAGGTATTTAATGCAGTTGCAATAACAATACAATGTATGCTTGGTTTGGTTTGCGACCCTGTTGCCGGCCTTGTCGAGATTCCTTGTGTTGTGCGCAATGCAAGTGCGGCTGCAATTGCCAATAGTTCAGCTCAAATTGCATTGGCTGATGTAAGCAGTGTGATCCCCGTTGATGAAGTGATTGAAGCAATGGGAGAAATCGGTGCAAGCATGGAGACACGTTATAAAGAGACAGCACTCGGCGGGTTAGCCGCCACCAAAACCGGGCAAGCTATTGCGAAGCGGGTTTTGATACGGGATATTGAAGTGTTGCCAGATGAGTTGAGTAGCTGAAATATGAAGACCAGGTAAGGTATTTTTTAAAATAGAAAACAATCCTGGGTCACTTCAAAATCTCGGGCACAGCAAGGCGCCCAAGCAGATAAACGATGGCAGTAAATACAATGGCCCAAAATACCGCGCTGATCAACATGAAGAGTAGGATTTTATTTTTGGGTTTGCCAAGGCTTACCGCAATAATAGTACCGCCAATCGGCGTGAGAAATACAGGGGTAAGAAAAGCCACGCCACCCAACCCGTATTTTGCGATGAATCCGCTAAACCTGTTTTTCTTCTTGTTGGGATTTTCCTGATCCTTGGAATGAAAAAATCGTTTTAATAATACATGTCGAAGCCAGTCGCCAAAAAAAGTAAAGGCGACTACACTTATCATCATACCGCCAATCGTTGCGAGCACTGTAGTAACAAAATGGAGTTTCAGGCCATAGCCTTCCAAAGGGCCTAAAATAAATTTAAGGGCGCTTGACAGAAATACAGGAATCGCCTTCAGGATTTCTTCAGCCATTGTATTTCAGATCAACACCGCAATTATTCAATTTAGAAAAGGTAATTTTATGAAAATATAAAGGAAAGTTTTGAAGAAAAATAAAAAACAAAAAGGCGAGTTTCAGTTGCTGAAGGAGCTGTGCGAAATCCATGCGCCCTCTGGTCAGGAGCTGCCTGTTAAAGATTTTTTACTACGCTACATAAAAAAAGAAAAAAAGCATTGGATTTCACAGCCTGAAATTATTGAAGGAAATGAATTTCAAGATTGTTTGATCCTGAAATTTGGTAAACCGCGCACTGCCATTTTTGCTCACATGGATACGGTTGGGTTTTCGGTACGCTATTTTAATCAACTACTCTCTATCGGCAGCCCCGATGCTGAAGCGGGAACAAAATTAGTTGGCCATGATCAGTTCGGCCCAATCGAATGTGAACTTGAATACGATAAACAAGATCATGCGTTTTACAAATTTGGAAGATCTATCGAGCGTGGCACAACGCTCACTTACAAGATTGATTTTCGCGAGACGAAAGAATTTATACAAACTCCTTACTTGGATAACCGACTGGGAATCTTCAACGCATTGAAAGTTGCTGAGACATTGAAAGACGGTTTGATTGTTTTTAGTTGCTGGGAAGAACACGGGGGAGGCTCGGTTGGATATCTGGCTAAATACATTTATAAAAAATGGAATGTTCATCAAGCTCTGATCTCGGATATCACATGGATATCAGATGGCGTAGAGCATGGCAAAGGTGTTGCAATTTCGCTGCGTGACCGAAATATTCCACGAAGGAGTTTTGTCAATAGAATTATTGCGATAGCTCAAAAAAATAAAATAGCTCACCAATTGGAAGTGGAGGGATCCGGTTCTAGCGATGGTGGTGAACTTCAGCGTGGCGCATTGCCATTCGATTGGTGTTTCGTTGGCGCACCAGAGCATGGAGCGCATACTCCACACGAGAAAGTTCATAAAAAGGATATTGAAACGATGATAGTACTTTATGAAGTGGCCATGCAAGAGCTGTAAGATGGTCAGTTAAGCCCAAAATATTTCTTAACCTTTTCGCCAGTAGCATCTATAGGCGTGACTATTTCTGGCTGCTTTTCTTTATGGAATAAAATAATATTCCATTCTGGTGCATACTTTCGCCTTATCGTTAATGTCCAAGACTTTTGTTGTGACCCATTGAATTTTACCAAGCTTTTATTAGCATCAATTGTCTTAACACCTAATGAATCAATTATTTTGCGCGCTGTGCCCTGATAGAAAGTAGCATCATCGGCAACTGTGTAAAAATCATCTTCACCGTACTCTTTTTTCATTTGCTCAATTTGATCGTCTGTAGGTGAGATGATTAATGCACAGGATTCTGATATTTCCTGTACTTCGCCGGCGCTAACGGTTTTTGTTTCGATGTAATCATCAAATGTTAATTTTTGATAGTTGCTTGGAGCTTTAGTGCTGTCCTTTTGGGAGAAACTAGTAGAATCGTTTTGCCGGTCCCTATTTTTCTTCTGACTTGAATTGCAGGCAACAACGAAGACAGAAATAAGAAGCAGGCTTTTATAGGTTGACATAGGGATAGAAATTTTATCAAAGATATATATGAATTGGTTTGGCTTCAAACCCATTCTGAGATTCACCGAATTTCCTCTAAGTTTGCACTCTTAATTTATAATTCATTATGAAAGATTTTGGTATCAAGGCAGCATTGCAATCACTGAATGTAAGAAAATCAAATAGTGGAACATCGACGGGGAAAAAATGGATTAAGGCTTCGGGTAAATATATTGATTCACTTTCACCAGTTGACGGCAAACTGATTGGTCGTGTGGAGTCCACCGATGAAAAATCTTTTGAAAAAGTAATAGCACAGGCAGCGAAGGCTTTCGTTAGCTGGCGGATGGTGCCAGCACCCAAGCGGGGAGAAATTGTACGGCAGATTGGAGAGGCATTGCGTGAGCAAAAGGAACATCTGGGTAAATTGGTTTCCTACGAAATGGGAAAATCCTATCAGGAGGGATTGGGCGAAGTGCAGGAGATGATTGATATCTGTGATTTCGCCGTTGGTTTATCAAGGCAATTGAACGGACTTACTATGCATTCTGAAAGGCCATTGCACAGGATGTACGAACAATATCATCCTTTGGGTATTGTCGGAGTTATTTCGGCTTTTAACTTCCCGGTTGCCGTATGGAGTTGGAATGCGATGATCGCGTGGGTGTGTGGCGATGTTTGCATCTGGAAGCCTTCGGAAAAAACACCGCTGTGCAGTATCGCTTGTCAGAATATAGTGAGTGAAGTTTTTGAAAGGAATGACGTACCTGAAGGAGTTTCGTGTATCATCAACGGAGATTATAAAATTGGCCAGTTGATGTGTGCTGAAGAGAATATTCCGCTGGTATCTGCTACCGGCTCGGTGCGCATGGGTAAAGCAGTTGGTCAGACAGTAAGTGCGCGATTGGGTCGTGCGCTTTTGGAATTGGGGGGAAATAATGCAATCATTATTACAGAGAACGCTAACATTGACATGGCTATCATTGGTGCTGTGTTTGGCGCGGTAGGAACGGCAGGACAGCGATGCACGTCTTCCCGTCGCTTAATTATTCACGAAAAAATATATGAGGAAGTAAAAAACCGATTGAAGAAAGCGTATGGCCAATTACGTATCGGAAATCCTCTTGATCAAAATAATCATGCTGGCCCTCTTATCGATAAGTTGGCTGTGAAAACGTATAAAGATGCTCTCGGTAAGATTAAAGGTGAAGGTGGACATTTCGTTGTGACGGGAGGAGTATTGAATGGAAAAGGTTATGAATCGGGATGTTATGTTAAGCCTGCAATTGCCGAAGTAAGAAATCACTTTGAAATTGTACAGGCCGAAACATTTGCCCCGATTTTATATTTAATAAAGTATAAAACAATAGATGAGGCGATCGCTTTACAAAACGGTGTGAAACAAGGATTGTCCTCAGCGATTATGACTACGCGTTTGCAAGACATGGAAAAATTCCTTTCTCACGGCGGCTCCGATTGTGGAATAGCGAATGTAAATATTGGTACATCCGGCGCAGAGATTGGCGGGGCTTTTGGTGGTGAGAAAGAAACCGGTGGCGGTCGCGAGTCGGGCTCAGACTCATGGAAGGTGTACATGCGCAGGCAAACGAATACCATCAACTTTGGCGACACTCTGCCCTTAGCGCAGGGAATTAAGTTTGATTTGTAATTTGACCGGTTTGGAAAACAAACTTATTCAGCCTATTTTTAACATGACCAACTAACTCTCCATGGCTTTGAGAAAATACCGCGCGGTTATGCTTATCGATGATAATGAGATCGATAACTTGATTAACCAAAAAATGATCGAGGCGGCAGCTATAACTGATAATATCTATACGCACACCGGTGCCAAAAGCGCTATCGAGTTTCTGAAGAACATGGAGAAAATGGATGTTGCGGAGCAGGTTTTACCCGACGTTATTTTCCTTGATATCGACATGCCTTTGATGGATGGCTTTCAATTTTTGGATGAATTTGAAAAACTAACCCCGTTGGCAAAAAGGAAATGCCGGATTGTAATGCTCACCTCTTCAATCAACCCTCAGGACTTTGACCGTTCTAAGAAGTACAGCAATGTAAAGTTGTATCTGAATAAGCCGCTTTCACACGAAAGCATTATGAAGATAGACGTATAAGAATTCGATTAAGCGTCTACGGCACCTTCTACCGCTGCAAGCATTTCTACAAAACTCTCGTCCATTTTAATTAAAGAAGTAGGGGCGAAGTAGTTTACTTTTACTTCCTTGAACTTGGGGATTATAGCACTGATTTTCTTTGCCTTTTCTTTTTTGGATTCGCTGACAGCTACACGAAGTATCTTTAAAAACAGCATTACATTTTCGCACTCGTCTTTGCCAAACATCCGAATCTGACGCTGTACACTGTTGGTTAGCTGAATAAATAGCTCGAAATCCTTGAGCAAGCAATATTGCAAAGCCAAAAGCGCTTTGACTTCCATTTGCACAAATGGGAATTTTTTCAAGCCCACTTCATTAAGCATGTTGTTGATAACCTTAGCGGCTTGGTCGTATTTGCCAGCATAATAACAACTGAGAGCTTGATAACAAATATAAATGGCATGCTTAGGCACATCTTGTATCTCTGTTTCAATGTCCATTAACAGGCCTTCATTTTCTGCATAAAGGCTCTTTTCGGTGTTGTTGCGCAGATGACGCTCAAGTTTAGAGATGAGGAAGCGTGCAGAAAAAGTATAATTGGGGTAATTGACAAGCAGCGTAGCCACTGCATCATTTACTTCTTCGTAATATTTCTCTGCCTGACGGTAAACTTTGTAATGATTATAATACTCCAGATGGAGGAATTCGAAAACCAAATTCAAATGATAATATAGAGGATCAAGGTTATAGGTTTCAAAAATTTTCTGAACGCGTGCAAAAATATCTTCGATAGCTTCTCCCTCTTGGTTTGATTCATCCTGATCTACAAATAGCCGGTGGAAAATTAACATGCAACTATGGTACACGTACAGCCGGTGAGATTCGTAGAGCTTGGACACGTTTTGCATTTCCTTCATTAACAGATCAAGCCCCATTTTTTCTATAGGGTCCCCTGTAAGGAAATAATTGCCATACTTTTTTAAGTAATCCGATAGCAAATCCTCTGCCTTGTCTACCGCCAGCATAAAAGCCACATGCCTGTTGTAGAGTTGGGAGTAGTTAAAATACTCTGGTGAGTGAATATGAAGTTTTTTAAGCGACTTGTATACCACTGTAAGCTCACTGGCGAGGTCATAGTCCTGAAGTTCTTTCTCTAATTTCTTTAATGTAGTAATCGAAATGGTTCTCTTTTTAGTAAACAGCACCTCATTAAGGTTGGCGACTTTGCGTAAAATGTCTGTGCGTGGACTCTCCATTTGCTGGAGCAGATGTTCTTCGATTTTTTGGTTGAGGCGAGAGCGTAATGTGTAATAGGCATTGGCATTTACTTCAAGTTCTACCATAATTTTGCTGTCGGAAAGCTGGCGCTCGCGCAATGCCCGCAACACATAGGCTGACTTTTCGGCATTGCTTTCCATCAAAGAGTCATGGATTTCTTTGTAATCTTTTTCGGAGAGTTGTTTGATAATATTTTTAAGTTTTGCCATGGGCGCACGCTTATAGTTTTTAAAGTTACTAAAATTAAATGTCGCTGCAACAAGCCTGTGTAAGACAATAAGGCAAATTCTTGGTAAGGATACGGTCATCTTTTCAGACTTGGAACTATGGATTGCTTTTTGTCTGTTCAGTGTGAATAATTATTACACATATGGACCCTTACTCACAAATGATCATTGACGCGGTAGCACGTGTAAAGAATGCGGTAGTGAAAATTGATGTTTATAAGAACGTTCAGGGTAAATTGAGAACGGCGGGCTCCGGCTCGGGGTTTATCTTTTCATCCGACGGGTTTATTTTCACCAACTTCCATGTAGTTAACGGTGCAGAGAAAATCATGGTGTCATTGCTCAATGAAAATGAAATCGAAGCGACCCTTGTTGGCAAAGATCCAGATACTGATTTGGCAATATTGAAAATATATTCGGAAGGCTATTCAGTATCCAAACTCGGAAATGCAGACAATCTTCAGATAGGCCAATTGGTTATTGCAATTGGAAACCCTATGGGCTATCAGCATACCGTTACAACTGGGGTGATAAGCGCACTTGGCCGAACGCTGCGCTCACAAAACGGAATGCTTGTAGACAATGTGATCCAATCCGATGCAGCGTTAAACCCGGGTAATTCCGGTGGCCCAATGATTACAACTGACGGCGAAGTCGTTGGTGTAAACACTGCGATTATTCAGGGTGCACAAGGACTAAGCTTTTCTGTTGACATCAACACGGCGAAAGAAGTCGCAAATCAATTAATTAAAAACGGAAAGGTTTTTAAGGCCTACTTGGGGTTTCAGTTGCAGGAAGTGACAATTAACGCGAGAGTGAAGAGGCACCATCATCTGGCAAATGAAAAAGGTCTATTCGTTGTAAACATTGAGGACGATTCTCCGGCGGCATTTTCACAAGTAAAAGCCGGTGATATCATCACTTCCTTTAATAACAAGACTGTTGAAACACTTCATCAGCTATTTAAAGAATTAACTAAAAAGGAGATACTTACCATGGTTGATATTTCGGTGATCCGGCATACTGAGCTGCTTAATGTGAGTATTTTCCCGATCCAAAAAACGGCTTGAGCCTTTTGAATAAAAAAATTAGGGGAAAGAAAATGGATTTCTATTTTTGATGGTAAATCCAAACTATCCCTATGAAACGCGTTATACTTTTATTGATTTTTATCCCATGCCTTCTGTCAGCTCAAAACATTCGCTGGACAAAAGATGGGAATGCTTATTATAAAATCGAAGCAGGTGAAATCAACCGCTATGAATTGCCTGCCAATACGAAGACCTTATTCCTGTCAAAAGCTGATCTTATCCCGGCGGGACAGACAGAAAGCTTGAAAGTCAGAAGTTTTTCATTGTCGGATGATGACTCACAAGTTTTGATTTATACAAACTCCCGCAAGGTCTGGAGGCTCGATACCGAAGGTGATTATTGGGTTTTGAACAGATCAACAAAAGCACTTAAAAAAATCGGAAAAGATAAGCCGGCGTCTTCGCTGCGCTTCGCAAAATTCTCTCCCGACGGAAAAAAGGTTGGATATGTGAGCGAGTTTGATCTATATGTGGAAGATATAGTCACTGGCCAGATACAAGCGATCACTTCGAATCATTCACGAAAATTAATAAGCGGTACTTTCGACTGGGTTTATGAAGAAGAGTTTTCGTGCCGCGATGGATTTCAATGGAGCAGCGACAGTCAGTTGATTGCTTATTGGCAGATTGATGCCAACAAGATCGCGGATTATTATATGTTAAATACTACTGATTCCGCCTACTCAAGAATTATTCCGGTCGAGTATCCTACCATCGGCCAAAGCCCTTCTCCAACAAAAATAGGAGTGGCTAATGTGAGTACCAACAAAACAACGTGGCTCAATATTCCAGGTGACCCGCAACAACACTACTTACCGCGAATGGAATGGAACTCATTGACAGAAATTTTTGTGCAGCAGCTTAATCGTAAACAAAACGAGAGTAAAATATTCTCTTGTAATCCTGTTACCGGAGAAGCAAAGCAAATTTTTATTGAGAATGACAAAGCATGGATAGACGCACCGGAATTTGAACACCCGTTTGTTTGGTTGCATGATAAAAAAGAGTTTTTGTGGCTGAGTGAAAAGGATGGTTGGGCACACCTGTATAGAATATCAAAAGATGGAAAGGACATGCTCGTAACTAAAGGCGACTATGACGTGATTGATATTGTTTCTGCCGATGAGAAAAATAACACAGTTTATTTCATTGCGTCTCCAACGAATGCCACTCAAAAATATTTGTACAAAACGAAATTGGACGGGAAAGGAAAATTGGAGCTTGTTTCGCCCACCAATCAGATTGGAACTCACTCCTATCAGTTTTCTCCTAATTCAAAATATGCATTTCACCGGTTTTCTAATTACTACACACCAGCTGCCGATGAGTGGATATCATTGCCAGATCACAATGTGGCGGATCATCAGCACAAAGTTTATGATGCAGTGACTGCTGCTGACAAGTCCAAATCGAAAATGGAGTTTTTTAAAGTTAAAACGTCGGAAGGAATAGAAATGGATGGCTGGATGGTGAAGCCGGCAAACTTTGATGCCACTAAAAAATATCCCGTTGTCTTTCAAGTTTACACTGAGCCGGCTTCTCAGACTGTGCGCGACTCATATGGTATGGGCATGAACCGTCTGTTTAATGGGGACATGAGTGCTGAGGGATATATTTATATGTCTCTTGATGGACGCGGAACGCCCGCACCCAAGGGTCGGGAGTGGCGCAAGTCAATCTATAGACAGATTGGACAAATCAATATAAAAGATCAGGCACTTGCAGCTAAAGAGATTTTGAAGTGGCCTTTTGTAGATAGTGAACGCATTGCAGTGTGGGGTTGGAGTGGTGGAGGCTCTACCACATTGAATCTGATGTTTCAGTATCCTGAAATCTATAAAACAGGAATTGCTGTGGCCGCTGTTGCCAATCAACTCACCTACGATAATATTTATCAGGAGCGCTACATGGGCTTGCCTCAGGAAAATCTGGAAGACATTTTAAAAGGATCTCCTGTGACGTATGCTAAGAACCTGAAAGGAAATTTGTTATACATCCACGGCACTGGCGATGACAATGTACACTATAATAATGCCGAGATGCTTCTTAACGAATTGATCAAATACAATAAGCAGTTTCAATTTATGGCTTATCCAAATCGCACACATAGTATCAGCGAAGGAGAGGGCACGACTAAACATTTGTCAACACTGTACTCTGATTACCTCAGGAAATATTGCCCTCCTGGAGCTAAATAGTTAATTATAATTACATGAAAACTTCCCGTAGAAAGTTTATTCAGGCTTCGGCAACGATTGCTTCGCTGGCATCAGCTCAAAAACTATTTAGTCAATCCCAAAAAGTGACTAAACCAATTGTTGTCTCTACGTGGAACTTCGGTGTTGGTGCCAACGCAGAAGCTTGGAAGATTTTATCAAAGAATGGAAGAGCATTGGATGCCGTGGAAGCTGGGGTTCAAGTTCCTGAAGGCGATCCGAAAGAAACATCCGTAGGGCTTGGTGGATTGCCCGATCGTGACGGACGAGTGACACTTGATGCGTGTATCATGGATGAAAATGCTAACTGCGGAGCAGTCGCTTGCCTTGAACATATTATTCATCCTATTTCTGTCGCGAGAAAAGTGATGGAAAAAACTCCGCATGTACTGCTGGTGGGTGATGGCGCTTTACAGTTCGCTTTAGCTAATGGATTTAAAAAAGAGAACCTGCTGACGGAAGAGTCTGAGAAAGCATGGAAAGAGTGGTTGAAGAAAGCTCAGTACAAACCTATTGCAAATATTGAAAATCACGATACCATTGGGATGATTGCGCTCGACTCAAGTCAAAATGTTTCGGGAGCCTGTACCACTAGTGGCATGGCGTATAAAATTCATGGTCGTGTGGGTGATTCACCGATTATTGGTGCCGGACTTTTTGTTGACAATGAAATTGGTGCAGCAACATCAACCGGAGTAGGAGAGGAAGTTATTCGTATTTGTGGTTCACATCTTGTGGTCGAACTGATGCGCCAGGGAAATTCACCGCAAGAAGCATGCGAGCTGGCTGTAAAGAGGATCGTAAAAAACCAGCCGGAGAAATCAAAGGAAATTCAAGTTGGTTTTTTGGCTATTAATAAGAATGGAGAACTTGGTGCATACGCACTGCAGAAAGGGTTTACCTACGCGGTGTATTCAAATGACGTTCCCAATAAAATTTTTGACGCGAAAAGCTTTTATTAAAAATGACCATTGAGATAGTAGTATATAATATTGAGTCTGCACTCAAGGCGCAAGAAGGCGGAGCAGATCGGATTGAGTTGTGCGACAACCCCGCTGAGGGCGGAACCACACCATCCTACGGTACAATTGAAAACGTTCGCCAGAATGTAAGCCTCGATGTGTTTGTGATGATTCGTCCCCGTGGCGGAGATTTTCATTATTCGGGTTATGAATTTTATTCGATGAAACGTGACATCGATCAATGCCAAAAGCTAAGTGCCGACGGTGTTGTCTTTGGAATTTTGAATGAAGATGGAACAATCGATAAAAAACGATGTAAAGAATTAATCGACAGGGCAAGACCAATGAAAGTAACCTGTCATCGCGCTTTTGATATGACACGCGATCCATTCGAAGCTTTAGAGGATTGCATCGAAGCGGGTTTCGACAGGATTTTAACAGCTGGTCAACAAGCACAGGCTGTTAAAGGGGTTGGCTTGATAGCTGAACTAATCAAAAAAGCCGACAGCCGAATTGCTATTATGCCAGGGTCGGGTGTCAATGAAGATACCGTGAAAGAGATTGTTTCAAAAACTAAAACAAAAGAGATTCATTTTTCGGCTACGGGATTCCGCGAAAGCGCAATGACTTATAAAAACTTAAATATTGCAGGCATGGGTGATGATGGAGGAAGCGAATTCAAACTTCGAACTGTTGACTCTAAGCGGATAAGGCAAATGCGTGAGTTGGCAGAGAAGATTAATTGACAGAAAAAGGATTTAAATTTAAATGTCATGAGAAAAACACGAGTCAGGGAATCTATTTTTTGTGCTTTAGTCGCCTGTTTGTTAACTTCTATTAACTCGTGCAAACCCAAAATGGAAGAAAATTCCTCAGAGAAGGATTCCAAGTTAAAGATTTCGCTAGCTGAATGGTCTATTCATCGCGCACTTGACAGCGGAACGTTACTTGCAGAGAACTTTGCCTCAATTGCAAAAAACGATTTTGGTATCCATGCGGTAGAATATGTGAACGGATTTTATACGAAACATGCCGAAGACGAAGCCTTTTGGAAAATGATGAGGGCAAGGGCCGATTCACTGGAGGTTAAAAGTCTTTTGATGATGATCGATAATGAGGGCGATTTGGGAAACCCGGATTCAACAGAACGGAAGAAGGCGGTTGAAAATCATTATAAATGGATAAACGCAGCTCACATTTTGGGATGCCACTCAGTCCGAGTCAATGCATTTGGCGATGGGTCAAAGGATGAAGTTAAAATGGCCATGGTTGACGCACTTAAGAGACTCTGTAAATACGCCATAAAGGATAGTATCAATGTGTTGATTGAAAACCATGGTTTGTACAGCTCCGATGGAAAATGGATTGCTGATATCATGCAAAAAGTAAACTTACCGAATTGTGGTACACTTCCTGATTTTGGGAATTGGTGCACGGCTGTAAAATGGGGAAGCACGCAAGACAAGAAATGCAAAGAAGAATATGATCGTTATCAGGGAGTCTCTGAGATGCTTCCGTTTGCCCGGGGAGTAAGTGCTAAGTCATATGCTTTTGATGCGCAAGGTAAAGAGACGATTATAGACTACGCGAAGCTGCTCAAGACAGTGAAACAGTCAAATTTTTCTGGATATGTGGGCATCGAGTACGAGGGCTCAAATCTAAGCGAGAGGGAAGGAATTATTGCTACGAAGGCTCTGGTAGAGAAAGTGTGGAACGAGTAATGGCGAAGGAAATAAGTTTATTGGAAACGGATTGCTTGGCAACTAACAATTTTAAAATATATTTGCCGCTCGTTTGGGGGATTAGCTCAGCTGGTCCCGATAGAGATCGGGACGCTTCCTATCAAATAAAAGAGGTGTTTGAAGATTTCAGATAGGAAAAATTTGGGGGATTAGCTCAGCTGGCTAGAGCGCTTCCATGGCATGGAAGAGGTCATCGGTTCGAATCCGATATTCTCCACAAAATCCCATCGTTACGATGGGATTTTTTTATTTATACATATTACTTAATTATCCTTCTTGCCGCCCGAAGTCGCTTAAAAAAGTAGTCAGAGTATAAATTAGTCTCCACTACGCCTAAAGAAGTAGAGGCATGAATAAACTTCACATTGTCATTCCCTTTTACTTCCGTTACAATGCCAACATGGGTAATTACGCGCCTCTTTTTTCCAGTAGCAAAAAACACCAAGTCACCAGGTTGTAACTCACCAACTTTTACTTTTTGGCCCTTCAGCGCTTGAGCATCGGCTGTTCGGGGCAGCGAAATATTGATAGATTCATAGGCATGACCAGTCAGGGCAGAGCAATCAATCCCCGCTCTCGTTGTTCCACCCCACTTGTACGGAGTGCCTGTATAGGCTCTGGCTGTTTTAATAACAGTTGAAACCTGATCTTTAATTTTGGATTTTCTAGCAGAAGCGCAACCTGTTGCTAGCAGTCCCAGCAATAGGAAAAAATATATTTGCGTAATTTTATACTTCACTAACTGTTAAGCTCTACAAAAATACGGTAATGATGCAGACAAAAGAAATGAAAATTCCAGCAAACTCGATTTTGAGTGAAACCGTCATTGAAAACTTCCGGAATATTGTTGGTAGCGCTAACGTTGTTTTGGATATGACTGTGCGGACAGAATATGGCCACGACAAAACCGAAGATTATCAGTTTATGCCTGACTTGGTGATCAAGCCTGGGTCAACACAAGAGGTGAGTGATGTCATAAAGATTTGCAATGAGAATAGAATTCCTGTTACTCCTCGTGGGGCAGGTACTGGTTTGAGTGGCGGCGCATTGCCTATAAAAAAAGGTGTTGTGATTTCGATGGAGCGGTTTAATAAGATTTTGAATATCGATGAACTTAATTTACAGGCTACTGTCGAACCTGGCGTTATCACTGAAATTTTTCAAAACAAGGTTAAAGAGAAGGGATTATTTTATCCTCCCGATCCGGCGAGCAAAGGCTCGTGTTTTCTTGGGGGTAATCTCGCCAATAATTCCGGAGGGCCGAAAGCAGTAAAATATGGCGTCACTCGCGACTATGTAATTAATATGGAGGTGGTACTTCCTACCGGAGAAATCATCTGGACGGCAGCAAATGTTTTAAAAAATTCTACAGGATACAACCTGACGCAGCTAATGTGTGGCAGTGAGGGAACGCTGGGCATCATTACTAAAATAGTTTTCAAACTTCGAGGCAATCCTCAGAAGACAGTGCTGATGATGATTCCTTTTGTAACCAACGAAGAAGCGTGCAAAGCCGTAGCTTCCATTTTTACCGCAGGTATTGTGCCTTCAGGAATGGAATTTTTCGAGCGCGAAGCCGCCGAAAGGACTTTTGCCTATTGCGAAAAAGTCTTGAGTAGTCCTGTCACTACAAAACTCACCGAAGGAATGGACGCTTACGTTTTGTGCGAACTTGACGGCAACGATGAGGAGTTACTAATGCGCGATGCCGAACGTGTAATGGCTGTGGTAGAAAAATTTCAGTGCGGAGAGATTTTATTTGCTGAGACTGCAGCGCAAAAAGAAGAGCTTTGGAAGATCCGAAAAAATATTTCTCCAGCTGTTAATTGGTACACCCTCACCAAATCAGATGATGTAGTGGTGCCTCGGGCAAATTTACCAAAACTGATTACGGGTATTAAAGAGATCGGAAAGAAATACGGTTTTAATACGGTTTGCTTTGGCCATCTTGGAGATGGAAACCTTCATGTAAATATTTTGAAAGAGAATATTTCTGATGAACGATGGGAGAATGAAATTCCTGAAGGCATTGGCGAAATATTCAAGCTGACAGTGAGTTTGGGCGGCACGCTTTCGGGTGAACATGGTATTGGCATTGCCAAACGACCATATATGTCACTAGCAATGAGTGAGGTAAATCTTAATTTAATGCGGGGTATTAAAAAAGTTTTTGATCCTAATGGAATATTAAACCCAGGAAAAATTTTCTAACAATCAAATCGAAATATGAAAAAACTAATTACTCTTTTGTTTATCGTCACGGTTTGTTCGCCGGTAAAAAAAGAAGATCAGGAGACGGAATCGCTTTCCTCTTCAGTTGTGGAGGCCGTTACTTCCTTACCTGCACTCACAGACTCTCAAAAAGCTGAAGGTTGGAAATTGTTGTTCGATGGAAAGACATTAAACGGCTGGCAGATTTTTAAAGCACGAAAAAATAATACTTGGGAAGTGAAAGACGGCCTTTTACATTGCAAGGCTCTTAACGAAACCACTAAAGGCGACGGTGATGAACGCTCTGACTTGATGACCACCGACGAGTTTGAAAATTTTGAATTTACCTGCGATTGGAAAATTTCACCCAAAGGAAATAGCGGTATCATTTATCGCGCTACCGAAGAATTTGAGCAACCCTATTATTCTGGCCCTGAATATCAATTGATCGATGATAATAGTTACTTACCCAAACCAACGGACAAACAATTGACAGGTGCCAGCTATGACATGTATGCTACTGCCCCCAAAACTTTAAAACCTGTGGGTGAATGGAACTCAACAAAGATTGTAGTGAATGGAAAGCATGTGGAGCATTGGCTCAATGACCAAAAGATTGTAGAATACGAACTAGGCTCATCAAATTGGCAGAAACGCAAAGAAGCCTGCAAATGGAATGAAGCCAAAGGCTATGGTCTTGCCTCAAAAGGACACATCGATTTGCAAGACCATGGCCACGAAGTTTGGTTTAAGAATGTGATGATTAAAACAATCTAAAAAATCAATCAGCGTCTTCGAATAACGAATAACGAGTAACTAACCAATGTGTGGTATCACCGGCATTTTTGCCTTTAATCTCGTTGGTAAGTTCAATCTTGTCAATTTAGCAGCAGCTACTAAGGCAATAGAAAAACGCGGTCCGGATAATCAGGATATATATCACGATGAGTTTGTAGGCCTTGGCCATCGCAGACTATCCATTATTGATACAAGTGCTATTGCTCACCAGCCCATGTGGGATGAAACCAAGCGTTACTGCATTATTTTTAATGGGGAAATTTTTAATTTCCAAGAACTAAAAAAGGAGCTTGAACAAAAAGGTGTTACTTCCTTCTTCTCTCATTCCGACACCGAAGTTTTGCTTAAACTTTTTATTCTTGAAAAAGAGAAATGCTTGAACAAGCTCAACGGCTTTTTTGCTTTTTGTGTTTACGATAAACAAGAGCAGTCATTCTTTCTTGCCCGTGATCGTTATGGCGTAAAGCCTTTGCTATACCAATTTGACGAGGACAAGTTTTTGTTTGCCTCCGAGATGAAATCGATTATAGCTTATGGCATTGAAAAAGAAATCGACTACTCGTCACTTCATGCGTACCTGCAACTCAATTATATTCCAGCGCCACGCACAATTTTTAAAAATGTAAAGAAACTTTTACCAGGGCATTATATAAAAGTCAGTAGCAGGCAAGCGACAGTCAGTACTTACTACAGTATTTCCATTGACAATGGACAATCAACTGTTGATTACTCATGTGCTAAAGAAAAATTCAAGCAACTTCTGGAAGCCTCAGTTCAGCGAAGATTAATTTCTGATGTTGCACTTGGAGCATTTTTAAGCGGAGGTATTGATTCATCTATTGTTACAGGGCTTGCAGCTAAATATAAACCTGATCTGCATACTTTTTCAATTGGCTTTCGCGACGAGAAATTTTTTGACGAAACAAATTATGCCCGGCTAGTAGCTAAGCATTTCAAAACAGAGCATACCGTATTCGCATTAACAAATGATGATCTATACACACATGTTCATTCGATCCTTGATTATTTGGATGAACCTTTTGCTGATTCTTCGGCCATCAATGTTTTTATTTTAAGTAAGGAAACCAGAAGACATGCAACTGTTGCTCTTTCTGGCGACGGTGCCGACGAACTATTTGCCGGATACAATAAGCATGCGGCTTTTCTTCGAGCGATTCATCCCAGCTGGAAGGAGTCACTTGCAATTTCTTTGGCGCCAATATGGAAAGCCTTCCCGCAGTCGCGGAATAATTTTTTCAGCAATAAAGCCAGGCAATTTTTGCGTTTTGCTGAAGGCGCAAAACTTACTTCTAAAGAGCGCTACTGGCATTGGGCTGGCTTTGCTTCACAGCAAAAAGCATATCAGTTGTTCTCTGAGAAGTCAAAAACCAATTTTGCTTCACAGGAATTCAATCTGTTCAAAGATGATTTGTTGAAGACCATTCCCAATAAGGAGACGATCAATGACATTCTTCTTACCGACATGAATCTTGTTTTGCCGGGTGATATGCTCACAAAAGTAGATTTGATGAGTATGGCCAACGGGCTGGAGGTGCGCTCGCCGTTTTTGGATTTTGAATTGGTGAATTTTGCGTTCTGCCTGCCAGATGAGTATAAGATCAACCCAACGATTCGCAAGCGTATTGTTCAGGATGCCTTCCGCGACTTTTTGCCGGAAGAATTGTACAATCGCCCAAAAAAGGGTTTCGAAGTGCCAATGCTGAAATGGCTGAGAAAAGAAATGAAATCTCTGATTACTGATGATTTGCTATCCGAGAAATTTGTTCGTGAGCAAAATGTTTTTGACTACGCAGCTATCGCCCAACTTAAGAAACAACTTTTTTCATCAAGCCCTGGAGATGTTCACGCTCGAATCTGGGCGCTGATTGTATTTCAATGGTGGTGGAAAAAATATAACAGCTAAATTCTGTTGACTAATCCCCCAATGCCTAATCCTATTGCCCATTGACTAGATTTACCCCCCGATAGTCGACATTGACTCCATCACCGGTAAACTTTTCTTGCGAGCTGCCTCGGCTTCAATTCCATCAACAGAACGATTAAGAAACGCATTCAACAATTCACCTTTGATAACTTCGTCTGATTTCCCGGCTCGAATGAGCCTTTTAATGTCAAGTACACCTTCATCGTACAGGCATGTTTTCAGATTTCCCTGAGCAGTGATGCGTATGCGATTGCACGAGCCACAAAACGTACGGCTAAATGCGGCAATAATTCCCACATTTCCTTTAAATCCAGGAACCTGATAATGGTAGGCTGTTGTATTTTGTGGATCGGTTATCTTTTCGATTGTTGGAAATGCTGAACTGATATAGTCCAAAATCTTTTTGTAAGTCCAGTTTAACCTGGGATAATGACTGCCTTCGCCATTGAAAGGCATCTCTTCGATAAAGCGCACGGAGATATTTTGATTCCGGGTCAACTCAATCATTGGAATGATGTCCTCGATGTTTTTGTCCTCCATCACAACTGCATTCAATTTCACCGGAATTTTGTTTTCAATCAGAAGTTGAAGCGTGTGCCAAGTCTTGGCAAACTCATCACGCCTTGTAATACTCTTTGAGCGCCCGGCATCCAGTGTATCCAAACTTAAATTGACCGAAGCGATACCCAACGCTTTGAGTTCTTTCACATGTTGAGCCATTAACACCCCGTTACTTGTGATATGTAGATTAGTAATACCGTCAATTTCGACTATGGTTCTAACCAGTTGCATCAGATCATGACGCACAAACGGTTCGCCGCCCGTAATCCTTACTTTGGAAATACCCATGCCAGCCAAAATGGAAACGATCCTTACCATCTCTTCATTACTTAGCAGTTCTGCTTTCTTTAGATAACGGATTCCGCCTTCAGGCATACAATAAAAGCACCGCAGGTTGCAACGGTCGGTAACTGCAAGGCGGAGGTAATTCAATGGCCTGCCGTGGTTATCGAAAAGAATTGGCGGCGTCATGGTTTGTAAATTTACCAAATTGTAACTTGCACCATGCCCGCTGTAAAAGTGAAACTGAAAATCTTTGGGATAGCTCATGACATTATGGGCGGGCGGGTGATTTTTGTGGATGTTTGCGGACAAACGGTCGGCGAATTGAGAGCTTCGTTATTCAAAGATTACCCAAAGTTGAAGGATTTGAATTCGTTGTTGATTGCAGTCAACCAGGCTTATGCATCGGATACCATTTTGATTAAGGAAACGGATGAAATTGCCATAATTCCACCTGTTAGCGGCGGCTAAACTTATTTATCACTAATGGCTTGCAAAGGAGGGGCAAAAAAATTATTTTCATTTCAGTTTTCTCAACCCACCCAACCTTTTCAATCATGATCAAAATCACAGCAAAGCCTATCGATGTACAGAAAGTGATCGATACGGCCTCCAGCCTGGGTGCGGGGGCCGTTAATGTTTTTATAGGTACCGTGCGCGACAATGCCCACCACAAAAATGTGCGATGGTTAGAGTATGAAGCGTATGAGGCAATGGCAGTAGCAGAAATACGTATGATTATTGAAGAAGCCGCTCACCGATGGAAGCTTTTAGGATGGGCAGTGAGCCACCGTATCGGTACCCTTAAGCCGGGAGAAGTGGCAGTGGTTGTAGCTGTGTCTACATCGCACCGCTTGCAGTCGTTTGAAGCTTGCCAGTTTATTATTGATGCCATTAAGGCAAAAGTGCCAATCTGGAAGAAAGAGGTTTTTGAAGGAGGCGAAGAATGGGTATCGGCCAACCCTCAAATGATGATGCACCAGAACTAATTAAAACACACAAAGTGCTTTAAATAAAAGAGCCTGCATTTAGCAGGCTTTTATTTTTTAGAACTGGCTTACAACCATTACTACCATGGTCAGAAGGGCAGTTGCAACCAAGAACCCCGAAACTGCTACCAAAGCGATGTCGCGGGTGATTGGATTGATGTGAATTTCTGGAAGAAGATGTTTTGAATGTGTTTTCATAGCGCCAACTATTTGATACTAAATTTAACTAATCGTCCTCGTTAAAAGTTGCGCGATGTACCCTTTTATTTTCTTATGCTGATTTTCCTCGAAAACTTCATTTGTAATTAGGCGATGGGAGTTCCTCCTACTAAATAAGGGATGATATGGACGAGTAGCTATTGGCCATGCATTCACTTATTGATTTAGAATGCGTTAGGTCTATACACAAAAAGTAATTTAATACCTCAACGGAGTAACAGACGCTTTCCCTTTTTGAGCAATAGTGACGATGAGAATGTTCCCATAATCGGAATCTTCAAAATCTTTGTAGGCTTCGGTACTTGTAAGATAATTGGCAATCCGTGGAATATTATTGGAATGGCCACAGATCACCACAGTGCCTCCTTCGTTCTCTTTTACAATCTTATCGATGACTTCAGTTTTGAGCGCCTCGTAAATTTTCACTTCCAACGACTTTGCCGCTGCCAGAGGCGCAATTGTTTCGCGTGTGCGAATAAATGCCGTTGAATAAATAGCAGTAACAGGGGTGTTTTTTAGAAGCCTCACTAAACTTTCGGCGCGTGCTTTTCCTTCTTCTTTCAAATTAGGGTCTTTTGTGCCATCAGCTACCTTTTCTGCGTGGCGAACGAGAATGAATGTGGTGAATTTGTCCTGAGCAATAGCTTCACCGCCAATAATGGCCGTGAAAGTGAATATAATGACAAGTAGAAAAGTGGAATCTTGGATTCTTTTCATAGTTGTTCGACTTTCTTTTGAATAGCCGGAGGCACATTGCAACCGTCTTTTTGGCGTGTATCGGCCAAATGGAAAATTTTCCATGTGCCGTCTTCTTCTTTTACCAGATGAAAGGCATCAACGCCGCAGTGACTGAATTTCTTTCCCTTGTAGAAAGCATAATCAGTCCATACTTGAGCGAAATTGTGATCAATAAGAATTTTTTCGCCCCAGATCATTTCATTGTAAGCTTCCGGATGCGGAGTTCCGATGGCTTTTAGAAAATCATTCAGAGAGGATTCATAACGAATAAATGTTTTGCCTTCTTTATCAGTACCAATGGACGCTAAAGTTACCAGCTTGGTAAAAGCACTGTGCAACATGGCGCTATCGCCCTTTTGCATTCCTTCGAATAACTTGTGGATTGGCTGCATCACGCCAATTTCTGCCGGCGACAATTGTGAATATGCCACGAGGGGAGTCAAACTGAGAAAAATCAGGTAAAACATTCCAGTTTTCATTCTAGTAGGGATTTTTAAACAAGGTAAAAATTATCGGCTAGCGAACTACCATAATTTATACAACGGCAATCAAGCTCAGCCGCAATAAATAGGAATTCCTATTTCCCTCAGAAAGTCTTAATTTTAAAGCTTGACTAGTGAAAAGATATGCGAAAACCCTTCCTTATTACTGTCTTGGTGTTTCTGGTATTTCAGGGCTTCTCCAGCCCAACGGATAGTCTTGAGAATCTGCTGAAAACCGCTACCGGAGAACTGAAGGTAAAGACCCTAAATGAGCTTTTTCGTGCTTATATCAATTCTGATCCGGTAAAAGCCATCGGTTATACGCGTGAGGCATTGATGCTGGGTTCTGAAATCAATGATTTGAAGGGGATGGCCGCATCC
>JABDGP010000047.1 GCA_013285945.1 Bacteroidota bacterium
ACATCCCGAACTGCTGCCTGAGTATCAACTTTACTTTTATAAGAAGCTGGAGTAAGTAAAACGTTATTAGTTATTCGTTAATAGTCAAGTGCCACCATCAACGAACAACTAATAACGAACAACTACTCTCAAAGAGCTTTTCGCAAATAGACATTGCCATACTTTGATTCAAAACTATAGCGCGGGCCTGTGCCGGGTTGTGCAGAGACCACTGTGTGAAAGTCCCCGAATTCGTTGCCACTAAACTTGATGTCGAAATTGGTATAAATCTGCCCGTAGTTTGTTTCCGCTTTCAGGTCACCAATTAATTTTTCTGTAAGAGCAGCATCTACACCTCCGTAAGTTGACTCTGCAACAAGCGATCCGGTAAAATCCTTCACTTCAATTGTTCCATATGTTGACAGTATTTTGGTGTCTACGTTTTTGGGGACTTTAATCACGAGAAAAATTTCGATGTCTGTTCCCCAATTCATTGTGTTGTAATCCCGGCCATGTTCTCCTGTGTACTTTTTATAATCCTCCTTGGTCTTGAACATCATCTTTTGTCCGTTATGCCAGATTGTAATTCTATGGGGCAAGCTTTTTAAATTCCTGACTTCGCCTGTGACAGATACTTCCTTGCCTGATGAGGAACTTTCAAGAGAGAAGGCATCATCATTCTCGCCTTCGTTGATACTTACAGTTCCGGTGATCGAGATTTCATTTTTGTCCCAAGTGCTCACTTTTATCAGTTGCGGATGGTCGAAGTGCATGCTTATCGTTTGCCCGGGTTGCAGCGCTATTGTTTTATTGACTGCAGTTTGTGAATAAACTTTTGCCGTCAATAGAACAGATAAGAAGATTAGTTTCGTTTTCATATCATGAAATTTTTCAAGCTATGAGTTGCGAGTTGTAAGCTGGGGGTTTTAAATTCCCGGCTTACAACTCGCAGCTCGAGACTATTTCTTTCTTAGATAAACTTTTCCGTAGCTGGAGTTAAGATCAACTTTCATTCCACCTCCGTTGATTTTTCCATTTACCCGGTCATCGTAGCGAATCAGGTCGCCTTGCTTTTCATATTCTATTTTGAATTCTGGTGCAGCGTAGATTTCGCCATACGAAGTGCTTATTTTTAAATCAGCTTTCACTGTCGCTGGCAATGTCACATCTACATATCCGTACACCGACACGATCGAGATTGGACCTTTCACATTAGCACTGAGATCAGCCTCAACATGGCCATATACACTTTTTACCGTCATCGGGCCAGTTACATTTTCGAGTTCAACACTGTTGTAGTTGGCCGACACTTCAATTTCGTTTTCGAGGTTTTTGAATTTGGCATCGCCCCCGTACTGAGATTCGTGCTGATAAGAAATGATTACACCTTTAGGCACTTGAATTTTTACATTCGGTGAATTCATTTTCTTCAACTGATGAACCTCAACTACATTTCCTTTGTCGGTAACATTTATACCAAGGCCGGTGTTGTCTTCCAAGCCAGAGCCACTGATGGCACGGAGGCCTTTTGACCGATCGTCCTCATCTTTATCACGATGATCGTTGGTAGTGAATACGATCTCATTGCCAGTTGTTCCTTCTACGGTTACCCTGCCAATATAAATCTCCAAACGACCAGTGCTTTTTGCGACCTTAAATTCCTGGGCAACGGCTACACAGATTGTTGCGACCAAGGTTCCGATTACTAATACTAACTTTTTCATGACTTATTTATTTAATGTTTTTTGTTTTCAATTTTTTTAAGAAAGTTTTAAAATTCCTGAGTGAGCTTCATCTTTTACGGCTTTCATTACGTTGCCATCGCGTGTTATTTTCTCTAGTTCGTTTACTACTTGTTTCTCTTTCATTTGTACGAGCAGGCGGATGAGCGCGATCTGCACTACCGGATCTTTCTGAGTTGACAAGGCTTTGATTAGTTTAATTCGTACATGACCTTGCTGATAAAATTTCCCCAATGCCTCAAGCGCGGTAAGACGCACATTGGTGTTGGGGTCTTCGTCCATCGCTTTGGCCAATGCATTTACAATTTCATCGTCGGCTTTGGGTAATTCGTAGGCTACTGTTGCACCCATCACCCGCTGGCTTGCCGATTGCTGATTTTCAAGCATGGATAACATCATTTTTTTATTATCCTCAACTTCTTTTCTCAGTGCTGCTACTTCGAGATCGTGCTGCCTGCTTTTATTTAGTTGATCCCCTATTCCAATCCCTACGATCACCAGAACTACTCCTGCTGCTGCTCGCAAAACCCATGGTTTGAAGAAGACCTGTTTGCCAGCCTTTGCCGGAGCTTCGGCTGATGAGCTACTTTCTGTTTTTGAAATCTCTGCTTGTAAGGCTTTTTCAAAATTTTGTTTTAGAGATAAGCCCGGAGTTGCAACTTTAGAATTGGCCATCAAGTCCATCACTTCTTTCAGCTGACGGTAAAGTTTTGCTGTGCTTTTATTTTGAGCCAGTTCTTGCTCTATCGTCGCCCGATCGGCATCATTAAGATTGCCATCGATGTAATCGATCAGGAGGCTTTCTAATTTTTCTTTTTCCATAACCTTTAACTTTTTTCCAATTCAAAATAATGTTCTCTCAACTTGCCAATGGCGCGATGCACCTTCACTTTGATGTTGGCCACTGTGGTGTCCATGATTGCGGCTACTTCTTCATATTTCAGATGCTGAAATCGTGTGAGTACTAGGAGTTCGCGCTGCTCATCGCTCAGTTTGGCCAGCGAGCGATGCAGAAGTTGTTCGCGTTCTTCGAGGTTTTCTTCAATATCTGAAATATGATCGCTCATTTTTTCAACATCAATATGGCTTCCAGCTTTATTCTTGTTCGATTGATAATGATCTGCAAAAACATTGCGTGCCATTTGGTAAATCCACGATTGAAACCGGTTGCCTTCGCGATAGCTGTTTCGGTACTTAATTAATCGAAGAAATACGTTTTGCGCCAGGTCTTCGGCCAACATGCTGTCGTTGGTCAGTTGTCGCAGAAAATTGAAGATCCGTTTATTGTACCGGTCGAACAGCACTGAAGCCTGCTGAAGCTCACCGTTTTTCACGGCTTCCATGATTTGTTCATCGGTGGTCAATGCGCGAGATATTTTCAAAATTCGTGTTAGTTACCGGATGACCGGGTAAAGGTTACAACTCTCTTTAAAGTTATTAGTTAATAGTTATTCGTAACAGAATGGCTATTATCTTCTAATTATCCGTACTCCGATTAACAAATAACGAATAACGATTACCTGATTCCTTAGTATTTTCACCCAAATTTTCAACTATGCCAGCAAAACGTCCTGCCATCGGGTTCATCTTTATTACACTATTGTTAGATGTTACAGGTTGGGGTATTATCATACCGGTGATGCCTAATCTCGTGCGTGAATTATTAGGAGGGAGTGTCAATAACTTGTCCAGCGTAAGCGCTGCGGCAACGTATGGAGGTTGGTTGATTGCGGCCTATGCTATAACACAGTTTTTTTGTGCACCAATTGTTGGCGGGCTCAGCGATCGGTATGGTCGAAGGCCGGTGTTGCTGGGCTCGTTGTTGGGCTTTGGTATCGACTTTCTATTTCAGGGATTTGCCCCAACTATTGGGTGGCTATTTGTAGGGCGAGTGATCGCAGGTGTGATGGGTGCAAGCTTTAGTACGGCTGGAGCATATATCGCCGATATCAGCACTCCGGAAAAAAAGGCTCAGAATTTTGGGATGATTGGGGCAGCTTTTGGTCTTGGATTCATTGTAGGGCCGGTGCTTGGCGGCTTGCTTGGTGGATTTGGCTCGCGCGTTCCCTTTTTTGCCGCTGCAGGATTAGCCTTTCTGAATTTTTTGTATGGCTATTTTATTCTACCGGAATCATTGAAGCAGGAAAACCGCAGAACATTTACGTGGGCGCGAGCAAACCCAATTGGTACTTTCAAAAGCTTGTTCCGCTTTAAAGTGGTGTTAGGGCTTTTTGTTTCATTGGCGCTCGTTTACGTTTCGGCTCATGCCGTGCAAAGCAACTGGTCATATTACACAATAGAAAAGTTTCAGTGGACACCCCGATTGATTGGCATCTCGCTCGGAGTGGTGGGAATTGTTTTTGCAGTGGTGCAGGGAGGTCTTATTCGGATTATCATTCCTAAACTTGGCCAGCAGCGAAGTGTCTACTTTGGATTGGCATTATATGCGCTTGGGTTTTTATTGTATGCATTCGCAACTGAAGGGTGGATGATGTATGCGTTTACAGTAGTGTATTGCCTTGGCGGAATTGCCGGCCCGGCGTTACAGGGAATCATGTCAGGAATCTTGCCGCCCAATGAACAAGGCGAACTGCAGGGTGGGTTTACAAGTATGATGAGTGCTGCTTCGATCGTTGGCCCGCCGGTAATGAATGGATTGTTTGCGTACTTCACCGGGCCTGAGGCTCCGGTTTATTTTCCTGGTGCCGCAATGTTGCTGGGTGCGGTGCTTACTTTAATTAGTGCTGTGTGGGCGAGAAGCAGCCTGAAGAGAAATATGAAACCGGTGGAAGTGAAATGATTTTAAATTAATAATGAGACAGTCTTGATTTACCATAAGTAACCGATTTCATTTCATTCTCAATCCAATTTATAATTGAGAAGTCTTCCATAGAAATTTTGATAAGGCAGTCCTCATAGTAAAATTGAAACCGCATCAGGTCACCTTTTCTTTCGCCAGAAATTATTAGCCATAATTCCTCTTCCAATAATATACCATCACTCCCGCCTTTTATCACTAAGAAACCATCTAGATCATTTATGTACGGATATTTAATACCAGCCGAACTTAATGACTCAGTATCTAAAATAAAATCCTTGCCCCAATCTACATCCAATTGAAGAGGTTTATCCAATGCAATAGGTGTGTTACACCTGAAGGTACATGCCAGAACTTCTTCCAGTGTAGGAATAACACCATATATCTCATTGCTTACAAACATTAACACTCCTCTGTTATGAATCGGGTAGAAGGATGTTGTACTTTTTCTCAACTGCAACAATAGATCCTTCATCGAGGCAAGGTCTTCTTTTTTCAATAGGCTGATGTCTTAGAAGCTTTTTCTTCAGTTCTGTAAGCCTATCTCTAAGTTCGTTGGAAAGATCACCCATACTATTTTCGAGTTAAAAATCCTTTTTAAAAATAAGTCAGCTTTCCAGATAACGCACGATTTACGAATAACCAGTTTGTAGTCGTGAGTAAATTTTGAGACACTCTTAGTAATTGCGCGCCTCTATGAGGTATTGCATTGAGTAAAATAGCACCTCAATGCTTTAAATGAAATTATGAGATTGATGAAAATGGATTTGCCGTCCTTGCTGTAAAGCTCACAATTTACGCATACAATGTTTCCACTTGTTCAATCACCTTTTCGCTGGAGACATATTCATCATAGGTCATCAACTTGTCAAGGAAACCGTTTGGTCCGATTTCAATGATGCGATTGGCTACCGTATGTGTAAACTCATGATCGTGTGAGGTGAAGATCACCGTACCTGGAAAATCTTTCAGTGCATTGTTAAATGCCTGAATCGACTCAAGATCAAGGTGGTTGGTTGGTTCATCCAGAATTAAAAAATTTGCACCTGCCAGCATTACACGCGAAATCATGCAGCGCACTTTTTCACCACCCGACAATACACTGCATTTTTTAAAAACCTCTTCGCCCGAGAAAAGCATTTTGCCCAAGAAGCCGCGTACGTAAACCTCGTCTTTATCTTCAGAGAACTGACGAAGCCAGTCAACCAAATTGTCGTCTGATTTAAAATAACCGCTGTTTTCGTTGGGTAAATATGCTGATGTTATTGTCTGTCCGAATTTAAACTCGCCTTTGTCGGGAGTTAACTCCCCAGCTAAAATCCGAAACAGCGAAGTGATCGCCAAGCTGTCTTTTCCCAACACCGCAATCTTGTCGCCTTTGTTTACGAAGAACTCAACATTTTTGAACAGCTGGTTTTCACCCAGCGACATGCTCAGGTTTTCTACATGCAAGATCTGATCGCCGGCAGTCCTTTTCTGACCAAAGATTATAGCCGGGTATTTCCGCGACGATGGCTGGATATCATCAAGCGTAATTTTTTCCAGCAACTTTCTCCTGCTGGTCGCCTGTCGTGACTTTGAAACGTTCGCGCTGAAGCGCAAGATAAATTCGGTCAGTTCTTTTTTCTTCTCTTCGGCTTTCTTGTTGGCCGATGCACGCTGGCTCAGCGCAAGCTGACTCGATTCATACCAGAACGAATAATTGCCAGTAAAGAGCTTAATCGATTTAAAGTCAATATCAACTATGTGAGTGCAAACCGTATCCAGAAAGTGACGGTCGTGAGATACAACAATTACAGTGTTTTTAAACTCCAGCAAAAAATCTTCAAGCCATGTGATGGTATGGATGTCCAAGTCGTTGGTTGGCTCATCAAGAATAAGGAGATCAGGGTTTCCAAAAATCGCCTGGGCCAGCAACACTCTCACTTTTTGATTTCCACTCAGCTCACGTGTCAACAGGTAATGCAGATCCTCTGTGATGCCGAGGTTGCTTAGCAGTGCTGCGGCATCCGAAGAGGCATTCCATCCGTCCATTTCACTGAAGTCGTGCTCCAGTTCAGAGGCACGAATCCCGTCGGCTTCCGAAAAATCGGGCTTGGCATAGATCGCATCTTTCTCTTGCATGATTTTCCACAATTTGCTGTGGCCCATGATCACGGTGTCAAGCACAGGCACCTCATCAAACTCAAAGTGATTCTGGCGAAGTACCGCCATCCGCTTGCCCGGCTCAAGACTGACCTGCCCCGCTGTCGGGTCAATATCTCCGGCCAGGATCTTAAGAAAAGTAGATTTACCCGCTCCGTTTGCACCAATTACGCCATAGCAGTTGCCGTTGGCGAACTTAAGGTTTACCTGGTCGAAAAGAACGCGCTTTCCAAACTGAAGAGAGAGGTTATTGACAGAAATCATAGCTTCAAAAAATGAGCGGCAAAGGTACGGAAATTAAGCGGGTTGATCTTTATCAGTTCAAGAGTGTTGTGCAGGTCAGTTGCCAACAATACCTTTGGGCAAATTATTTATGGTTTGTGTCTTCATAAACCACATTGCCGATGTATAAACTGCTCATTCGTCCGATTTTTTTTCTGTTCGACCCCGAAAAAATTCATCACTTTACTTTCTCCTTCCTCAAAACTCTCGGAACAATTCCTTTTGCAAAAAACTTACTGAGTTTATTCTATTCTTATAATAGTCCCAAACTCGAGCGTGAACTCTTTGGAATCAAATTCAAAAACCCGATTGGCCTTGCCGCAGGCCTTGATAAAGACTCCAAACTTATTGACGAGCTGGCTTGCCTGGGCTTTGGATTTATTGAGATAGGAACCCTCACACCCAAACCACAATCTGGCAATGATAAACCAAGGTTGTTTCGGTTGCCGGAAGATCAAGCCCTGATTAACAGAATGGGCTTCAATAATGAAGGAGTTTTGGCAGCAGTCGGGCGACTGAAAAAAAGAAAATCTAAAATCATCGTCGGTGGAAATATTGGCAAGAACAAAACCACCCCAAACGACAAAGCCGTTGACGATTACAATTATTGTTTCGAAGCACTTTATCCTTATGTAGATTATTTTGTAGTAAACGTAAGCTCGCCAAATACACCCGGCCTGCGCGAGTTGCAAGAAAAAGAGCCATTGAAGAATTTAATGCAGCACGTAAAAAGCCTGAGCGCTCAGAAGGAAAAACCAAAGCCTGTATTGTTAAAGATTGCCCCTGACCTTACCGAGTCTCAACTGGATGATATTGTTGAAATCCTTCTTGAGACCAAAACAGATGGAGTAATCGCAACGAACACAACTATTTCCCGTGACAGACTTTCAACTTTTTCGGAAACTGTTTCAAAGATTGGCAATGGAGGCTTGAGTGGCAGGCCATTGGCAAGTAAATCAACTGAGGTGATTTCATATTTGCGATTTAAGCTTGGCAAAAATTACCCGATCATCGGAGTAGGAGGAATTATGCAACCTGAAGATGCTGTTGAAAAAATCAAAGCAGGCGCCGATCTTGTTCAGGTTTATACTGGGTTTATTTATGAAGGGCCGGGATTTGTGAAAAGGATTTGTAAAGAGCTGGCAAACTAAATGACCAATTGAACCATGAAATTAATTCGCTACGGAACGGCCGGAAAAGAAAAACCGGGTTTACAAATCGATGACAACACCGGAATTGACGCTAGCAGTTTTGGTGAAGACTACAATGAATCCTTTTTTGCAACTGATGGCTTAGCGCGACTGGAGGAATGGTTTTCAGAGAATAGGCAAACAGCAAATAGATTTGATTTGTCGTCTGTAAGGCTCGGGCCGCCAATCTGCAGGCCGAGCAAAATGATTTGTATAGGGCTTAATTATCGCAAGCACGCAATCGAGGCGGGATTGGAAATACCCAAAGAGCCTGTAATATTTTTAAAATCCACTTCGGCTATCGTCGGGCCAAATGACAACCTGACTATTCCACGCAACTCCCAAAAAACAGATTACGAAGTTGAATTGGTAATTGTCATAGGCAAGCGCGCTTCTTATATTGACAAAGAGAATGCGCTGAACTACGTTGCCGGATACATGCTTCATAATGATTACAGCGAACGTGAGTTTCAGTTGGAGCGCGGTGGTCAATGGACCAAAGGAAAAGGGTGTGACACGTTCGCGCCACTCGGGCCATTTCTTGCTACCCGCGATGAATTACCAAACACAGAGAACCTCAGAATCTGGCAAAAGGTGAATGGTAAACTTATGCAAGACGGGCATATTGGCGACATGATTTTTGATGTGCCTACGATCGTGTCGTACGTTTCCCAATTTATGACCATGCTGCCGGGAGATATTATTTCTACTGGAACTCCGCACGGTGGAGGTATCGGATTGAACCCGCCGGTGTATATCAAGCCCGGTGATATTATGGAACTCGGTATTGACGGATTAGGTGTGTCTCGTCAGCAGGCAGTCGCATATTCATGAAAATTTACAATGAGGATCTAGGCTCTGATTGTTTCAATATACATTTGAACAATGTCAGTGTACTCGCAACTCGGTTGTTTTATCGCCTTCATGAGCTTGCCCTCTTCTATAAATCCCAAATCTTTGTATAGTTTGATTGCTGTTGTGTTTGTTGCAAAAACATTCAAAAAGACTTTTTCAATTCGATCGTTTTCGTTAGCCCAATTTAAAAGAGATTTGATTAATGCTCGTCCCTCTCCTCTCCCCTGATGGTTGGGGTGAACACTGACACCAAATTCTCCGGTATGTCGATTTTTTATTTTTGTCATCGGCACAAAAAACAAAAGACCGATTATCTCTTCATTCATGGTCGCAACTAATGTACTGGCTGACGAGTTGTTCAATGTTTTGCTTATCCAGGCTTTTTCGTCCTCAACCGAGATTGTATATTCTTCGGGAGTTGCCAGTACCTGGTCTGTCGATGCAAATAACAACTTAGAGTATTGAATAATTTTTTCGGCATCATTTTCATGAGGCTTTCTGATGAAAAAGGCAGTGCCATCCTTGGTGATGTGTTCGCTCATACAAGCTAAGATAAAACTTGAGTTTGACTTAGGCGAACTGCTGGCTATGGAAAAGACAAGAAGAGATTCAACAATAAAGGTCAAACGCCTACTACACAAGTTGATTGATAGATCATTTCAATGTCATTTGTTTGTGGAGCCATTCTTCGGCCAGCTTTAGGTTCTCAAAGATTTCAATAAAGAACCCTCGTTTGCCAGCAACCTCTTTCCAGTAGTTGCCGAACTCCAGATTTTTTCCCTGAAATACGGCAGCGATAACCACGTTTCTCAAGTCAGGTTGAAGCACTTCATAGCGCTTTACAATGTTGAAGGCGTCATTCAGGTGGGCGTTGATCTCGAGTTTGCAATAATCTACCAGCAGATAGCGCGTCTTCGTCTCGAGAATCTTCGCATAGATCTGTGCCGCGGACTCTGCCATCGAGGCGAGGGTATCACGTTTACCATGGCCAGTGACCAGCAAATATTTCTCCTTTAGTTCAAAAGATACGAGAGGCAAGTTCATTCGAATTTGAATAGAAAAAGGCAAGATAGTCGATCTTTCAAATTCTTAAAATTTAGTTTAGTAAGAAGCACGTTTTATGAGTGCTTCGCCTTCGTAGTGAGAACTGTACCCGACAGAAATCTCCGCTAGACTAAAATTCCATTACGGCTAAGCTCAGCTCGGAGTTGATCGGGAGATTGAAAATGGATACCCTTGATCCCTACGGCTTCACCTGCTAAAACATTGCGATGGTTATCGTCAATAAATATAGCTTTTGCCGGGTCAACCTGATAGCGCTCCAGCAGCAGCTGATAAAAATCGTGGAAAGGCTTGCGCTTCTTTTCAATGCCTGAAACTACGATGCCTTCAAACCAATGGAGGAACTCGAAATTATCAAGTGCCCAAGGAAAAGTTTCCTCAGACCAGTTGGTGAGCGCGTATAACCGATATTTTTTTGAATCTCTAATGGCACTCAAAATAGAAACCGTATCTGCAATAGAGCCTTTGATAGTCTCTTGCCAGCGACCGTACCATGCGCGGATAGGCACTTCATGCTCAGGGAATTTGTCAAGTAGTTCTTGGGTAGCTTCTTCAAAAGAGCGGCCTGCGTCCTGCTGCTCATTCCAATCCATGGTGCAAATGTTTTGCAAGAACCAGTCGATTTCTTCTTCGGTCTTAAAAATCTTGCGATAGAGATAACGCGGGTTCCAGTCGATGAGCACTCCACCCAAGTCAAAAATTATTGTATCAGTTTGCATTGTTAAAAAAGGGGTTTGAAAATCGTGCCGCTAGTTACAATTTTTTTTCAATTCGATTCACCTGTTGTATTGCCGACCGGTTTCGTAGTGACTCAAATCGTAGCATCGGTTTGAAAAGACTTACCTTTATATGATGACAAAGTATTACGACCTCAGCGGAACCTATAAGGCATACAGCAATGACGGCAAGAATCTCTTCAGCGAATCGGGAGAGCATATCGGCTACTTCATGAATGGTTTTTTGTACAACCCAGGCGGAGCGGCTATTGGTCACGTACGAGATAAGAAGATATTGGATAAGAAAGGGCAGACGCTTTATTATACCGCTTGATTAGTTTTGAATGTGCTCACGAGAATTTTTTTTCTTTTATTTGTTGAGAAACTCTTCGATTAATTCGGTTGCATTAAAACCTGGCCACTTACCATTATCCAACGATTCTATTGCGCCCAAATAAACTCCATGTCCACCCGGGAATATTGCCAACTCGCTGTTTGGGATAACTCTATACATTTCTACGGCATGTTCTACACTGCCTACATCACTATTCCCATTAATTACCAACGTTGGCGCTTTTATTGATTTCATCTGTTCATCTGTCCAGCCCTTAAACACCTTCATTCTTTGTACGTCCTTATTAAACATAGTCAAAAGCCCTGCGTCACTATTATTTGCCTTTAAATATCCCTCTCTTAAAACCTGTGGCATCATGTCTAATGTTACACCAGCAAACCCGTCCCAAAACTGAGGAGCAACAGCATTTCTCTTATAAAAAGACGAAGCCAGAATTATTCTGTTAACCAGGTGAGGGTGGCGCAGCGCTATCTCTATTGTTGTGTGGCCGCCATTACTAAATCCTAAAAAGTCAGCTTTTGTTATTTTAAGATTATGTAAGAGAGATGCAACATCGTCTGCATCTTGTTCAAATGTCAGGTCTGTGTGCCGGTCGTTGGTGTGTCCATGGGCTTGCAACTCGACTGCTATTAGCTGACGGTGGCTTGCCAGTGAGGGGATAATTTTACCAAAAGATGTCTCTATGGTAGAGCCGCCTCCGTGGATTAAGACAAGCGGCTTTCCCTGCCCGTAAATCTCATAATACATCTTTAGCCCATTGACCTCAGAATATCCATTTTGAAAATTATTGCTTGTCATATTTTGTTACTTGTAAAAGGCAGTTCGCTCAATTGGAAAGAATTTCCGCGGTCAAAATACTAACCTTAACAGAAGATAGGAAGACATTAAATGAGAAAGGGCAAACGATTTATTACGCAAACCGACAAAAACGCAGTTTTGGTATTTTTGGGTCGATTTTGTAGATCATGAGCAACTAATTTCCGCCGATAGGTGTCCCGAAGATGCCTACCGCAAGTTCTAGCCAAACGAGGAGGAACACAGCCAGAATAACCAAGCAGATGACGATTCGGGATCCCACCTTTTTCACTTGACGCAGAACGAATTCACACGCCAGACCAGTGACGAGCAGCAAAAAACCGGCGACTATAAAATCGAGCATAGTCCACTTCACTTCATCGGTGAACTGCATTGCTACGAACAGGGCGAGCAATAAAAGTGCTATGGTGAGTAAAATGCCAATCAGTCTCTTGTTCTGTGAAATCATGAGGATGTTAACCTTGTGAATTTACAAATTGTTTTTACACCACGAGTTTCTCGAAAGTGCAGAGTAGGTTAAAGCTTCCTCACTAGGTTTAGTTTCATATACTCACAATTTCTGGTACATGATATAGGCATTGACTAACCCTAACGTACTGTGTTGAAAAGCCTCGGGGATTTCGCCAATGATTTTAAATCCGATCTCCTGCCACAAGCGCACTGCGCGTTCATTCGTTTTCACTACAATATTAAACTGCATCGCTTTGTATCCGAGTCTGCGTGCCTCGTCTAAAGAGAAAAGTCCCATAGCACGGCCAACTCCTTTGCCATAGTTGCCAGGAAGCGTTGCATATCCTGCATTGACAATGTGCGAACCTAATCCCGGCTGGTTGTCTTGCATAAAGAAAGTTCCGACTACACGTCCGTCTTGAATTGCTGAATAGGTACGCTTTGTCTTTGCAAGCCAGTAGTCAAGCAACTCTTCTTTAGAAGAGGATGGTGAGTAGGCGAAGGCATCGCCTTTTTTGACAATCGTGTGAAGTATCTCTCCGATTTGGTCCTTGTCTTCGGGAAGGAATTTCCTGATTTCTAACATAACTCCGATTTATAGAGCCGAAAGATAATGTTGTTTATCCGCGGATGAGTTCAAGTGCCGTCAGCTTTTGCCGCTTGACGCGGTTTTTTATCATTACTTAAACAATTGAGCCGTAGTAGTTCTGCGCGGTGGAGTGTCAAAAAAATCGTACAGAATTTCCATAAACCACTTGGTGCGATCGCTGTACACAAAGTGAGTGGTTCCGGGTAAAATGCAAAGTAGTGAGCCGGGGATGTTCTTGTGCATCTCCAACAGGTGCTCATTGCGAATGGCATCGCGGTCACCTCCCATGATCATAACATCTGCTTTTATCTTTTTCAGATCAGGTATTTTAATATTGGGCTGATCAACCAAAAGCTTGAATTGCTTGCTGCGAATGCTGTCGTTCTTAACTGTGGGCCACATTTTATCTAAAATGGGTACCAGTGCGGGGTCTATTGCTGTGGTGTCGGGGCGTAAGTTGGGGCCTGATGCCAAAAGCTTTTTTACTTTCTTCGGATAGTGGATGGCCATGAGCAAGCCAACAATGCCGCCATCGCTGTGCCCCCAAATGTAAGCAGAGTCGATGTTGAGGTGATTTAATACGGCATTCACATCCGAGGCCATTTGTTCATAAGTGAGGTAGCCCTTGGGGCAATCGCTTTTTCCGTGACAGCGGCTATCAAAAGCGATAACTTTATAGTGTGCGGCAAAGTCGGGAATTAAATTGGCGCGACTACCAATGGAACCACCATTGCCATGCAGCAATACCATTGGCTTACCCTGACCATAGATTTCGTAATAAATTTTTACTCCATCGTGGTTGTAAAAGCTTCCGGCTTTGGGGTTGTCACCATAGTTGGGTGATGTGGTTTGCTGTGCATGTAATGAACCAACGGAAAGAAGGGTGATGATAATGAATGTTTTGAATGACATGGAAAGTGTTTTAATCTTTTGACGCTCGTGGTGACTATTTCGTTCCACGAAATAAACGAAAAGAATTAAACTTTTAATTCTTCTTAGAGTCACTGTTTTTCAGGACTCTGCGTTTGGATTTATGTTTCCGTAAGAGCTCTTGAGGCGGTGAGCTGCGGAAAAGGTGTGAGCAACACTTAATACGTCAGGTCGGAAGACGTGACTGCACGAAAATGCTTCATAACCCTAGTCTTACCTTTGATGTCAATAAAATTATAAGAATCGTAATTGAAATAATTGTTCCGATGGGTAGATACCAAAGGGTCAAGAAGCAAACGGCTAAACCAAGTGCATACGTCCAAGTCTGGTTTGTCCATAGCCCGAATAGAAATGTCAGCCATAGAATTCCGAATATAATAAACATCGGTCCCAGCCTGAAGACATCAATGTTAAGCTTGTAAAAAAGACTAGACCAGGGTCCGGGTTTGGCGGGCCCGATATATTTGCCGTTCAGGATTACGTAAATCCCGTCAGCCAGCATGAAGAGTCCATTTAATAGTCCTAAGAGTGTTACTATAATTTTCATGTTTCTTTTATCAATTGGTTTATGATGTCAAAATTAAAAAGCATTACCAAGCGTCATTCGAAGATAAATAAAATTGGAATTTTTATGACATCAGGTTTTGCAACCTGACGGGCACGGACGAGGAAGTCATGGCGGGTCGAATTGAGCCATTAAATAGTATTTAGTCGCTATTCCTGAACATCGATCCTGACATACTACCTCAGAGACCGGATATCCCACATCTTTGACGTGATGTATCACATCAGACATCTGACGTGCGACATATTAGACATGATGTGCCACACATGAGATACTATTTACTACATCAGATGTCTGACGTCTTACATATTAGACGTGATGTGTTACGTCACGTCAAAGATTTAACACACATTAGACGTGATGAAGTACGTCACGTCTCCGATTGAACACATCGCGTCTCTGATTGAACACATCACGTCTCCGATGAGTTACATCACGTCTTCTTTGTGCTACAGTAGACATCTGATGTGACAAGCACAAGACTATAGAGTCTGTTCAACGAGTTATTGCTAACAATTTCTGTTCATATAGTAACGCTACTAGTGGGTTTGATCATTGGTATAGTTATCCAACCAAAACATTGTGGCAATTACAAGCCTTAAAGCGGCCGCGCTCTTTAAGCCGAAGGCCCATAAAAATGATTAAATACGCTAAAAATGGATGATATTCACTATCTGCGCGTTCACCCGTGCAGTCAGGTCTTTCGACCTGACTAGACTTGAAGACTTGTTGCTTCACTTTACACACGTAACCAAATATTCTTCGGGTCCCATTGGGATATGGCAATACACTCGAGATTTTTAAAACGTCAGGTCGGAAGACCTGACGGGCACTAAATAGAGGAAAAATGGATAATACACGATGTCTGCGCGTTCACCCGTGCAGTCAGGTCTTTCGACCTGACGAGATTTGAAGACCTGTTGCTTCGCTATATAGACGTAACCAAATATTCTTCGGGTCTCATTGGGATATGGCAATACACTCGAGATTTTTAAAACGTCAGGTCGGAAGACCTGACTGGCGCCGGAAAAACCGAAAGATCAACGATGGCGGTTTCTAATTTGATATTGCTACATGGCCATTAGGTTCTATTGCAACAAAGCTACCGTTACCATAGGTAATGGAATTCCATTGGAAAGCACCGGGTAAAGTTTGATATAATTTCCATGTCGCGCCATCAGTTGATGTTCCAACAGTAGTGCTTTCATAGCCGATCGTCACGAATGCTCCATTCCCGAAGGTTAGTGCTCCAAGATATCCAATAGTAGCCGGTAGAGTTTGCGTGGTCCAATTTATTCCGTCAGCAGATGTTACTGTGTATTTCCCTCCTGAATCAATTGCGCAAAACACATTGTTTCCAAAAGTTATTGCCTGCCAGGATACACTAGGCAGAGTTGTTTGAATTGTCCAGTTAATTCCATCCGAAGAAGTAGACGCATAAGTAGACGCAGAAGTAGCCTCAGAAGCACCCACATAGTTATTTGTTACAGCAACAAAAATGTTGTTTCCAAAAGTTATATAAGCGTCATAACCATATGAACTTTGGCGGGAGAAATTTCCAGTTTGCCAGGTTACTCCATCGGATGAGACAAAGCATAAACTTCCTTGGCCAACTATAACAAAAAGGCCATTACCATAAGCAATACTGGTGAAGTTTTGATCTAAGTTTGTGGCCGGATCGGGTGTTGTTTGTGTCCAGCTAATTCCATTCGGTGAAGTTGCGGCAATTATTGGTGAATTAATAGGTACCTCAAATGTCATCGCAACAAAATTATTGCCTCCATAAGTAAGGGGATACCAAAATCCGGAAGGTAGCCTGCCAGCCGTCCAGGTTTTTCCTCCATCGGTTGATGCAGCTGAGACGCCTGATTGTGAGATGGCAACAAACCTACCTCCACCAAAAACAACACTAAACCACACATCAGCACCTGGTAACGAGCTTGTAGTCCAAGCAGTAGCAGGAGGAGTCCAATTGGCATATAAAGTAACGTTGGTTGTACTCATGTTAAATGTAGAACCGACAGTATAGGTTGAACCAGTTCCGTCAGCCTTGGTATTCCAATTCGAAAATGCATATCCGAGTTTCACAAGATTACCCGTGTTGTCCAGCACGGTCACGTGTGATCCATTGGAATAGGTCTTGGTATCAACAGGTACTGTGCCTCCATCACTGCCATTGCCATCATAGGTAACGGCATACGTTGGAGCGGGATCATGTTTTTGGCAGCTCAACAAGCTAAGTAGACAGAGTAAATAGAAGCTATAAGTAACAGTTACTTTCATCTTTTTGATTTTGCTGCAAATGTAAGTCGAGTTTATGTAAGATTTACGGACAAAAAAACTATTGAATCACTTATCAAATTAACCAATCTGGGTCATAAGAACTTCGAAATGTTATTGTTAGCCTCATTGAGAATTTTGGCTCTTGAGAAACTTTTGAAGCCTGAAGACTTCGTCGGACAAAGCCCAAACTTTTCTCGCTCTACTTTCCACTTTTTACTTACAACTTTAAACTTTCCCATTATTTTTGCACCCCCACCTTCATGAAAGACTTCGGTGGGCACCCTTATGGCAAACGATCAAGAGAACCTGTTGAAAAAAGTGATTTCCCATGCCAAGGAGTATGGGTTTGTGTTTCCTTCCAGTGAAATTTATGACGGACTCAGCGCTGTCTATGACTACGGGCAGAATGGCGTGGAACTGAAAAACAACATCAAGGAATACTGGTGGAAGTTTATGACGCAGATGCACGACAATATTGTGGGTATTGATGCGGCTATATTTATGCACCCCACCGTGTGGAAGGCGAGCGGCCACGTGGATGCCTTCAACGACCCGATGATCGATAACAAAGACTCGAAGAAGCGCTACCGTGCCGATGTGCTGGTGGAAGATGCTATCGGCAAGATGGAAGAGAAGATCGAAAAGGAAATAGAGAAAGCTGCGAAGCGTTTTGGTGAATCGTTTGATAAGAAGATGTTTTCGGAGACTAACCCGCGTGTGCTAGAATACAAAAAGAAAGTAGACGAAGCCAACGAACGACTGAAGAACGCGATGACCGGCAACGACATGGTGGCGATGAAGCAGTTGATCGTGGACCTTGAAATCAATGACCCGATCAGCGGCACAAAAAACTGGACGGACGTGCGGCAGTTTAACCTGATGTTCAGCACCGAGATGGGCTCGATTGCCGAAGATGCGAACAAGATTTATTTGCGCCCCGAGACTGCACAGGGAATTTTTGTGAACTTCCTGAATGTGCAAAAGACGGGCAGGATGAAAATCCCTTTTGGGATTGCCCAGATTGGTAAGGCTTTCAGAAACGAAATTGTAGCGCGTCAGTTTATTTTCCGTATGCGCGAATTTGAGCAGATGGAGATGCAATATTTTGTGAAGCCCGGAACGGAGATGGAAGCTTATGAATTTTGGAAAGCGAAGAGAATGAAGTGGCATCAGGCATTAGGTCTTGGGACGGAGAATTATCGCTTTCATGATCACCTGAACTTGGCTCACTATGCCAATGCAGCCTGCGATATTCAGTTCAACTTCCCGATGGGCTTTAAAGAACTGGAAGGGATTCACAGTCGCACGGACTTTGACTTGAAGAGCCACGAGAAATTCTCTGGCAAGAAGCTTCAGTATTTTGATACCGAGTCGAATCAGAGTTATGTGCCGTATGTAGTCGAGACTTCGGTGGGACTCGACCGGTTGTTCCTTTCGATTTTGTCGAATTCATACAAAGAAGAGAAACTCGTCCCGAAGAATATCGGGACCGATGGCGAGGAGGGCAATGAGCGTGTAGTGCTTTCTATCCCTGCTGCACTGGCGCCTTACAAGATTGCTGTGTTGCCGCTGGTGAAGAAAGATGGTCTCGACGAAAAAGCGAAGTCGGTGGTGGATCAGTTGAAATCTACTTTCCGTTGCTACTACGAAGAAAAAGATACTATCGGCAGGCGATACAGGCGTATGGATGCAATCGGCACTCCTTATTGCATAACTATCGATCACCAAACGTTGCAAGACAATACCGTTACGCTCCGCGACAGAGATACCATGAAGCAGGAACGTGTGGCGATTCAATCCCTAAAGGAGAAAATAGGAGAATCTGTTTCGATGATAAAGTTGCTCCAGTCGATTTAACGGACTGATTGCTAATTCTCTTCTGTAAAAATTCCCTTGAAAAAGGGGAGGGAAGTTTCTGAATTGATATAAGCGCTTGCTGGTATTACTTTCCAGTCACATTCCAGTTGTTTTTAGTTTTAATTTTCATTAAAATCAGGGACAATTAAACAAGAGTCTCTTTGATAAACTCTGGTTTTGGAAATACTGCCCGGAAGGATTTATGGTGGGGTCGCCCGCTTGTAGTATTTCTTGGACTAGGCTCGTTTATCGTCTATGCCACGTGGGCCGCATTTCAGGGTCAGCATTATTTTCTTGGCAACTACCTCTCTCCGTTTTATTCCCCCGAAATCTTTGGAGGCTCACCGCACAGTTGGTTTGGCGACAAGCCATTGTGGTGGCCTTTGGTATTGCCTTTCTCGCCAGCGCTTTTGATTTTGTGGGCACCGGGCGGAATGCGCTTCACATGCTATTATTATAGAGGAGCTTACTATAAATCGTTTTGGGCCGATCCACCCGCCTGTGGCGTAGGCGAGCCACGCAAAACGTATTGGGGAGAAAACTCTTTTCCGCTGATTCTTCAAAATGTGCACCGTTACTTTTTATACCTCGCCATTCTATTCGTTTTCCTTCTTGCCTACGATGCGTGGAAAGCGATGTGGTTTACCGATGCGGCAACAGGAAAGGAAATCTTTGGCCTGGGCATCGGCACTTTTGTGCTGGCTATCAACGCTACACTACTGGGTTGCTATACTTTCAGTTGTCATTCGTTCAGGCACTTAATAGGCGGTATCAAGGACCGGCTTTCACAAGCGCCGGTGCGCAAAAAGCTCTATGACTGTGCGAGCTGCCTCAACCGGAAGCACATGAACTTTGCATGGTTCAGTTTATTCTGGGTCATGTTCTCCGATGTTTATGTAAGGTTATGCTCAATGGGAATCTGGACCGACTGGCGAATATTCTGAATGAGCACCTACGAAACATACAGCCACGATGTATTGGTGATTGGCTCTGGCGGAGCCGGGCTACGCGCTGCTATTGAAGCTTCTGCTGCCGGCGTCTCAGTAGGTATGGTTTGCCGGTCGCTGTTGGGCAAGGCACATACGGTAATGGCCGAAGGCGGAGTAGCTGCTTCGCTCGGCAATGTTGACGATCGCGATAATTGGAAAGTACACTTTGCCGACACCATGCGCGGTGGTCAATATCTTAACAACTGGCGGATGGTGGAACTCTTCACCAAAGAAGCACCCGATCGTGTGCGTGAATTAGAAGCGTGGGGAGCAGTGTTTGACAGAACGGCAGACGGAAGGATACTACAACGGAACTTTGGCGGGCATAAATATCCGCGGCTGGCACACGTGGGCGACCGCACTGGTTTAGAAATGATTCGCACGCTGCAAGATCATGGCATCCATCAGGGAATAGATATTTATCAGGAATACACCATCGTAAGCCTTCTCAAAGACGGTGATCGCATTGCCGGCGCAATTGCATACGACCGGGAGAAGGGGCTGTTTAAAATTTTTCATAGCAAAGCCGTCATCATCGCTACTGGCGGCATGGGTAAGATTTACAAAATATCGAGCAACAGCTGGGATTGCACCGGTGGCGGAATATCAATAGCGTACCATGCTGGTGCAGAACTGATCGATATGGAGTTTGTTCAGTTTCATCCTACCGGAATGGTCTGGCCTCCCAGCGTCCGCGGATTGCTCATCACCGAAGGTGTACGCGGAGAGGGTGGAGTGCTGCGCAATAGCAATGGCAAAAGATTTATGTTTGATGACATTCCCGAAAATTATAAGAATCAAACATCCAATAACGAAGAGGAGGGCTGGCGCTATACACAAGGCGATAAGAATGCAAAACGTCCGCCGGAGTTGCTCACGCGCGACCACGTGGCACGATGCATACGCAGGGAAATAAAAGAAGGACGTGGCTCACCTCATGGTGGCGTCTTCCTCGATATCGCATGGATAAAGGAGAAAATCTCAAATGCGCCTGAGCATATAAAAAAGAAGTTGCCGAGCATGTATCACCAGTTTAAAGAACTGGCCAATGTAGATATTACTAAAGAATCGATGGAGGTGGGGCCGACTACTCATTATATAATGGGGGGTATTCGTGTAGATGCAGACACGCAGATGACAACGGTGCCGGGGCTTTTTGCGGCCGGCGAATGTGCGGCCGGCCTTCATGGTGCAAACCGGCTAGGTGGCAACTCGCTATCTGACCTTCTGGTGTTTGGAAAGCGGGCGGGCGAATCGGCAGCGCAATACGCTAAAGCAAATCAAAAAGGAAAGCTGAGCGAAAAACAGATTGAAGAACTAAGTAAGGAAGCTTTGGACCCGTTTTCGCGCGAAGCAAACGCAGATAAAGAAAATCCTTTTCAGATTCAAAGTGACTTGCAGGAGATGATGCAAGACTTGGTGGGCATTGTGCGTACTGAAAAAGAGTTGATAGAAGCATTGAATAGATTAGAAGAACTGAAACGTCGCGCTGCAAAAGTGGCATGCGGCGGTAATCGTGGTTATAACCCAGGCTGGCATACGGCAATAGAACTGAAACACATGCTTACTGTGGCGGAAGCGATTGCGATGTCGGCACTTGAGCGCAAGGAAAGCAGAGGTGGACATTTTCGCGATGACTTCCCGGATAAGAGCGAGGAGCTTGGGAGTGTGAACCTTTCTATTTCGAAAGGAGAAAAAATGAAGCTGCAGCGAATACCAAAACAGAAATTAAGAGATGACTTGCAACAGATTGTGGAGGAGAATAAATAGTATTAGGCTTTGGGTATAGGCATTAGGCAATAGGCGCTTGTCAATAGAAGGTGGGTTACGATTAACTTATAACGATTAACTAGCTTCGGCGAATGAACTGCAAATGAAAGTAACATTTCAAATATGGCGTTCTGATTCAAATGGTGGTCAACTGAAAGATTACCAAACAGAAATTACCGAAGGAATGGTCGTGCTTGACGCTGTTCACCAGATTCAGGCTGAGCACGCCAATGATCTGGCTGTTCGTTGGAATTGTAAAGCCGGCAAATGCGGATCGTGTTCTGCCGAAATCAATGGCAGGCCGAGACTTATGTGCATGACGCGAATGGATCAGGTGCCCGTGGATAAGCCTGTCACCATTCATCCGATGAAAGCCTTTCCGATAATCAAAGATTTAGTGACAGATGTTTCGGTTAACTACAGAGTAAAAAAGAGAATAAAGAAGTTCAAACCCCGTAAGCCAGACGCTGCCGATGGAACTTGGCGCATGGCGCAAAGCGATATTGATCGGGTACAAGAGTTCCGCAAGTGCATTGAATGCTTTTTGTGTCAGGATGTTTGCCACGTGTTGCGCGAACATGATTTACACGAGAAATTTGCCGGTCCGCGGCACATGGTCTATACAGCCGCGCTGGAGATGCATCCGCTTGATGTTGAAGACCGCACCGAAGATTTAAAAAAGCAGGAGGGCATCGGCTTTTGTAATATCACAAAATGCTGCACCACCGTTTGCCCCGAAAAAATTACCATCACAGACAACGCCATCATTCCGTTAAAAGAACGGGTGGCCGACAGGTTCTATGATCCACTGTTCAGATTCTTCCGATTGTTTACCAAAAAGAATTAACACCATGACTACCCAAGAGACATTGACCGCCACTCAGTTTAAACTGAAACCACTTTCTAAAGAAGGAGTTGAAGCCGCCATCGCCAAGGCAGAACAATATCGATTGCTCAACCAGCCGGAGCTAGCCGAAAGTATTTGCCTCGATATTCAACGCATAGATCCCGACAACCAACGCGCGGCCGTTATTTTGTTGTTGGCACTGACAGATCAGTTTGGTCAGTCTTCATCTAAGGCGCGAACCGATGCCTTGAAATTGGCCAACACATTGAAAGATGAATATTCGCGACTGTATTACGCAGGCATTGTGCATGAGCGCCAAGGGAGCGCAGCACTTACATCGCGACTGCCAGGCGCTGAGTTTGATGCTTATGAATGGTATATGGAAGCGATGGAGTTATATGAAAAAGCAGAAGGTGTCCACAAAGCATCTAACGATGATCCTATCTTGCGCTGGAATACCTGTGCCCGCCTTATCATGCAATACCATTTGAAACCACGCCCTTCGGAAGATCGCACGGCGATGCTGGAATAAAATGTACTGGCAATTGTAATTGGTACTTGCCAGAGCAACCTTTTCTTATGCTCGTTTGTCTCTAGATAAAATTCAATGAGACGAGTTTTATTCTTTGCACTACTGAATTGCGCTTTTGTTATGGAAGGACTTTCGCAGCGGGATACCACAACGCGGTTTACATCCATTTCCCCTTCGGCAACAGCATTGATCCGGCTGAAGGCCAATACCAAAATACCATTCGCCAAGGAAACAGCGGCTTTGCTGGACGAATCTGAGAATGGAGCTCAGCAAAAAGTTGATTTCCGAAAATTGATTCACTTCGAAAACAGGTATTGGAGCATCAACGAAATGCTTCACAAATATCCTTCTGACAATATTCTGGAATTTTCTTCGGGATATTCCTTCCGCGGATTGGACTTGTGTGTAGACCAAAACGTTCATGTTATTGATACCGACCTTCCCGACGTAATCAATTTAAAAAAGAAATTACAAGATAGCCTGATCAGGAAAGATCATCTCATCTTGAAAGGAGATATCAAGACAATGCCTTTAAATGTTTTTGATCTCGAAGCATTTCGCAACATCGTAAAATTGTTTCCGCAAGGTCCAGTGACGATTGTCAACGAAGGATTACTTCCTTATTTCAATCGGGAAGAAAAAGCTAAGCTATGCAGAATTATTCATCAGATATTGCAAGAGCGTGGCGGTTATTGGATCACAGCCGACGTTTATGTGAAGGATAGCGTAAAGCACAAAGACGAATCTGCCGAGGCAAGTAACTTTCGTAAAGAACACAAGCTGGACGAAAACCGATTTGAAAGTTATGAAGATGCTGAAGCCTTTTTTAAGAGCTGTGGACTGGAAGTGGTGCACAAAGAATCTTGGGCTTTTGGTAAGCTCAGTTCACTTGAAACACTGAGCGCAGAAAGGAGAACTGCAGTTATTCATAAGCTACAAAATGAAAAGCCCATCCGGCAGACATGGTGTTTGCAAAGAATAGCAACTCCGAAAATCAGAAATTAATCTTCGGAGTCTATTCTCGTTATACAGTTGGTGCAGTACCGATCTACCCTGCAATTCTCTCTTAGTACATATAATCAGGAGGAGCGATCTGTTGACTTCGCAAATACATTGTGGCTTGACCCCGATGATGTGTGATGTGATCGAGCGTGGCAAAGAAACCGGTCATAGAGTTATCGGTAAGCTTTTCTGCTTCTAAAGTCTTTTGTAGTGAATCGTAGGATTGATTCAGGTGACTGATCACTTCCTTTTTATTCTTTTTAGATGCGGGCGGGTTCCAGTCAACTTTGTTTCCTTTTACAAAATTATTCTCCCACCATGCAATGCCATAAGCCAAGTGATCCATCAATTCCAAAAAGTTCCACCCTGCACCCTTTGGCTTGGTATCGTAAAGATTTTCTGGCATTGCTTCGGCAACAGTCAGTGTATAGACTCTGGAGTTTTCCAACGTTTTTAATAATGTGTGTTTCATGATTTTTTAATTATTTAATGAACAAAGCTAAATCCAACTCTCCCGTGAGACTTTAGAAATCTTGCTCATTTTAAAATAGAAACAGGGCTGTTCTAAGCGGGTAAGAACGAAAACCCGTTTCGAGATCTGAAACCGGCAGGCGGTGTTTTGTACTTCTGACTAAATGAAGCTGTGAAGTGTTCAATGCTGTTGAAGCCGGAAGAGAATGCAATGTCTGCAACAGGCATTGAGGAGTTGCGAAGTAACAACTCGGCATTTTTCAATCGGGTAGATAGTAAATATTGATGCGGAGACGCTGCGGTGAATGTTTTGAAGATTCTGCTGAAATGAAATACACTAACATTGGCAAAGCCAGCGATTTCGTATAGCGAAATGTCGTCTGCGTAATGATGGGCAATGTATTCTTTTGCCCGCTCAATGGTAATGAGATGATTTTTCTTCAGTCTCATATTAATGCGAAAGTCTGGCTTGTAGTCGGTGATGTTGCTCAACACCTTGCTGACAACTTCCATTACAAGATTATCGATTTCTAATTTTCCTGCTGAATGCATTAAGATCAATCGCATAATAGTGAAATGCAGAAATTCGGTTTCGGTGTTTGTCTTTATTAGAGTAGAGTGCAGATCGTTGTCTCTGAAGAAATTGAGTGACCCATATTGCTCTATCAGTTCCTGAAAGAACGAGAGTTTAAATTCAATGATGGTGCATTCATCAGGTACAGTGTGTACATGAGTAACCGTGTGCTCATATCCGGGCTTTGTAATGAGCACACACCCGGTATAAGAGTCAAGTGATTGACGAAAAACATTGAAGAGAAAATTTCCTTTACGGACAAAACTGATGCAAAAGGATTCGCCATACTCCGGTTTGGATGTACGGCAGTCAACACAACGGCATTTGAAGTCAAGAATGCGATAGAAATCTGATTCGTAAAGTGTATGAATGTCTGCCTCCATTCAAAAATAGGATATGCTTACTGAAATCTAATTGGCAATTACACCAGACCCGATCAATTCTTCACCATCATACCACGCTGCAAATTGCCCGGAAGTTATTCCCCGCTGTGGTTTATCAAAGATGATATACAATCCATTTTCTTTTTGATGGAGTGTACAGTCTTCTAACGGCTGACGGTAGCGAATGCGTGCTTGGGTGTTTCTGATTTCTCCGTTTTGCAATTTTAAATCTTCGCGCACCCAGTGTTCATCAGCTAGCGGAATGAACAGACCTTTTCTATATAGACCCGGATGATCTTCACCCATGCCGGTGTAAATAATATTTTTTTCAGTATCTGTGCCAATCACAAACAATGGCTTTTCAAATCCCCCGAGGTTCAACCCTCTCCGCTGCCCGATGGTATAATAATGAGCTCCATTATGATCGCCCACCACTTCACCCGATTTGGGGTCAAGAGAATAAGGTTGCGCGATATGAATTAAGTCATCCTGAGCCCATCCATTTTGAAAAACAGAAGAGCTGGCGGATACTTCAATTACCTTTCCTTTTTTAGTTTCCAGATGCTGCTG
>JABDGP010000048.1 GCA_013285945.1 Bacteroidota bacterium
AAATGTGCCGGGACAAGCAGGAGTAGTAAAACCGCTATCCGATTGTTCCCCTACAAGTCATTGTGCAGCGGGTTGGGGTTGTTTTAACGGGCAATGTTTTCAATTGTGTCCATGCCCTGCGGGTAGTACTTGTAATGGCTCGTATTGCGTTCCCGTAACCTGCAGCCCCGCATGTACTACCGGTTACACTTGCGTTAGTGGAGTGTGTACTACTCCGGGCTGCACTGTTTGTAGTGCCTTTTATAGTGGCAACTATAGTACTATCAACAGCTATCATCAATATCCCCGGCAAAATGTAGACGTGTCTTGTTTGATTGCGGGAGAGATCATAACTCTTAGTTGTGCTGCGCTGGATGTTCCTAACCGGTTTACGGTTTATGACGGAAATGGAAACTATGTTACTGGTTCAGCATGGATAGGGAATGCAAATTATCCTGGGCCATGGGGGCAGAGTTTACTTACAATAGGTACGACTATGTTCTCATTTGCTAAATCAACATCCTCGTATCAGATCCTTGTAGAAACACAAACTCCTCCCAACTACAGCTATTCACCTAATACTGATTATTGGAGTGTAGCGGTGGGTTGTCATCAACCATAAAAATATGGATTGATCTAAGAATTAGGAATTCAGATATAAGATTGTTGAAGTAAGCAACTTCTAAAATCATAAATCTGAATTCTTCATTCTTAAATCGAAATTTTGCCTTAGGTCGGTGTTGTGACCGACGTCAATCAACTAATCTAAGTAATTTATTTTACCGTTGACAAGTTGAACTCAGCCAGGACAACCTGAAGACTATTGGTTTTCATTGGCTCATCTTTACTTATTAAATCTGGACGTCTGGGGTTTCATTACTCATATTGATGAGCGCCTGTGATGATAGGTCGGTGACAACACCGACCTTAGGCAATATTCGCACAATGGGATACCGGATCACGCACATGCCTGCCCGCGTTCCGTCCGGTATGACAGCATTGGTGGGAAGAGTATCTCTTGGACGAGGCATGATACTTCTAGAATCTAAAATTTGAATTCTTCATTCTTAAATCGAAGGAATACTCTATTTATATTACTTGTCATGCCGGACAGCATGTGAAATGGAAAGTGTGCGATCCGCCTGTCCCGGTAACATCGGGGGCATCCCCTTAATAAAAGTTCCGCACTCTTCGCGCAATGGGACACCGGATCACGCACATGCCTGTCCGCGTTCCGTCCGGTATGACAGCATTGGTGGGGAGAGTATCTCTTGGACGAGGCGTGATACTTCTAAAATCTAAAACCTGAATTGCTCTAAGTAAGAGTTTGAATTAAGAATCAAGAATAACGAATAAAGATTTTTGAAGTGTGCCAATGACGAATAACTATCAATGATTATCCAACAAGGATTAATAATCGCCTTGCCAGTTTCTTAGTTTGATATTGCCAAGGCCCCTGAAGAGGATAATGTAATAAAGGTTCCATTACCATAAGCGAGCGTAATCCAATCAGAATAATTTGGCAGAGCTTGATATAATGTCCATGATACTCCATTAGTTGAAGTTGCAAGAGTTGTGGTTCCGTTTCGGATCGCCACAAATGTTCCATTTCCAAAGGCTACATCATACCATAATCCTGCGTATCCAGTACCGGCTTGCAGGGTTTGTAAAGTCCAGTGTATGCCGTCAGATGATGTTGCCATATTGTGCCCGTCACCGTCAAGAGCGCAAAAGATACCGTTACCAAAGGTTACTGCCTGCCAGTATCCACCAGTTAGAGATGGAATTGTTTGAGTCGTCCAGTTAACTCCATCCGCAGATGTGGCCACATTTTTTTGAGCTACGGCAACAAAAGTATTGTTTCCAAAAGCTACGGAAGTCCAGTTATCTTCATCGAGATTTCCTGTTTTCCATGTTACTCCATCTGATGAAACAATACCTGAAGAATACGCGCCAACGGCAACAAAGAGACCGTTACCATAAGCAATATCTAAAAATGTCCCACCTGATGTTGGGGCTGGTAATGTTTGTGTTGTCCAGCTAATTCCATCTGATGAAGTAGCACCAACTACCGGTGAAGCGGTGGCTACTTTATAGGCTGTTATGGCAACAAAGGTATTGCCGCCATAAGCAATAGCCTGCCAATTATTAGCTGAAGGGAGACTACCAACTGCCCAGGTTTTTCCTCCATCAATTGATGCAGCAGATGTGCCTTTGTTTGTAAGAGCAACAAACTTGTTGTCGCCATAGGTGATTGCTCGCCATGTACCGGGAACAGGTAAAGAACCTAAAGTCCATACAGTGCCCGCTGGAACCCACGTTGCATATAAAGTAATGCTGGTTGTACTCATATTGAATTTAGAGCCGGCAGCATAGCTTGAACCAGTTCCATCAGCTCGGGTATTCCAATTAGAAAATGTATATCCGAGTTTTATAAGACTACCTGTGTTTTCAAGCACAGTTACAGATGATCCATTGGAATAGGTTTTGGTATCAATGGGAACACTACCACTGTCACTGCCATTACCATCATAGGTTACAGCATAAGTTGGAGCAGGATCATGTTTTTGGCAGCTAAATAAGCTAAATAAGCAGAATATATAGAGGCTATAACTAATGAGTACTTTCATTTCTTTTAATTTTTGCTGCAAATGTAGAATGCGTTTTGACAGAAAAACATACGATTTTTTAAAAAAACTAACATGCACTCTTGATTCCTAAATCGAATTGATAAAGGAATAATTTGAATTAAGAATTATCATTACGACTTGGGAAGAGTATCCCTTGAACGAGGCATGATACATCTAAAATCTAAAATCTGAATTCTTCATTCTTAAATCTGAATAGCTCTAAGTAAGAGTATGAATTAAGAATCAAGAATAACGAATAAAGATTTTTGAAGTACGCGGACTACTATTAACCACTAACCCTTAACTAGTAACTAAACCTACTCCGTCCTCAACGTCTGGCTCGGATTAGTTGCAGCAGCTTTGAATGATAGAAAGCTTATGGTAAGCCATGCGAGCGCCAGCACCGATAGCCCTGCAAGAATGAAAGTTACAGGGCCAATCGTAATGCGATCTGTAAAATTCTGCAGCCACCTTGTAATAAGATAATACGTAACGGGTATTGCCACTACAAAAGAGAGGAGAATCAAGCCTACAAATTCTTTGGATATCATAAAGATGACATTACCTACCGAGGCACCCAGTACTTTGCGTATGCCTATCTCTTTTATTCTGCGCTCTACTGAGAATGACGTTAAGCCCAGTAATCCAAGGCATCCTACGAAGATTGCAAGTCCGCTGAAGACACTTGCAACTTTACTGAGTTGTGTGTCGGCTTTGTAGAGTTTGTCGTAATCCTGATCGAGAAACGAATAACGAAACGGAAGTGTTGGAACCAAAGCCTTCCATTCCTTTTCTACCTGAGCCACCACAACGGGAATTTCGGATGAGTTTATCTTTAACGACAACACACTGAAAGAATTAGGTCTCAGGTTTACCATCAGCGGCTCAACTTTATGATGCAGCGATTCATAATGGAAATCTTTCATTACACCAATGATGAATCCCTTCTTTCCACCCTGATCCACTTTTTTGCCAAGAGCATCTTGTGTTGTCCACCCAAAGTCCTTCATGGCAGTTTCATTTATAATAAATGCGGTAGTGTCATCTGCTTTTGAAGCGCGGTCGAAATTGCGACCGGCCAGCATTTCAATTCCGTAGGCCCGAATAAAATCATGATCAATCAGGTTGGTGTTAATATTGGTGGGCGACATCTTGCCGTCTTTCATTTCAAGTTGTGCATACCAGTTGGTAACCTGCTGCCCCGGCACCGTGTGCGATGCAGTAATTGAAGTGATACCAGGCACCCGCGCCAATTCATTCTTTATTGATTCCAAATGCTCACGCACAGCCTTGTTGCCATTGTATTGAATTGTCAGTGTAGCTTTTTTCTGAAACCCAAGGTTACTATTGCGCACCAGTGAAAGCTGATCGAATACCAGCAGCGTGCCGGCCACAAGTGTAATAGAGATGATGAACTGCGCAGCCACCAATACCTTTCTGAAATTCTGATGACTGAACATGCCGCGCAGTGATGGCCTGAATATTTGCAATGGCTCGAAGCCGGAGATCATCAGTGCAGGATACATACCCGAGAATAGTCCAAGCACTATGGCAAGCGTGGCAAGTCCTCCCCACATGTAATAGCTGTGCGGAAAAATACCAAAGCCCAACGTTGTTTCCACAAGGTTGTTGAACGAGGGCAATACAACCCATGCCAGACCAAAGCCAAGTAGTGTTGCCATCACACTTACGATAACCGACTCGCCCAGGAACTGAAAAATCAGGCTGCGCCTCTGTGCGCCAAGTACTTTGCGCAACCCAACTTCTTTTAGCCTGCGTGAAGCTCTTGCGGTAGCAAGGTTTACATAGTTGAAGCACGCAATAAGAAGAATAAACAATGCAATGATGGATAAGATGTACAGGTTGTTGATACTTCCCCTTTTTCCATTTTCCCATGAGCGTGGTGTCTCCAGGTAAATACTTTTTAACGGTTGTAAGGGAAGCTCTTCATAATACATTCCTCCTTTTTCAATATTGCGCGTAATGAAGCCGGCCATCTTTGCCCTCACATTGGCAATCTGTTTTTCGTCTTTCAGCAGGAAGTAAGTATGGAAGCCATTCCAAAACCACTCATTAAGCTCGGACTTTTTGTTGTTAATGCTCCACGTACTAAATGAAATCAGCATGTCAAAGCGGAAGTGGGAGTTTTCGGGTACGTCGGCCATGATGCCGGTAATTTTAATCTGGTCACCATCCATCTCAAGTGTTTGCCCAAGCGGGTCTTTGTCGCCAAAGTATTTTCGGGCAGCAGACTCCGTCAATACCGTAGTATTGGGTTCTGTCAACGCTGTCTTTGCATTTCCTTTCAATACTTTAAAAGAGAAAATATCAAATACACTTGAATCGGCGAGGTAGCAATCTTCTTCATAGTAGGATAGATTGTCTTTACGTACCAGCACGCCATTTTGTGTAAAGCGCACGAAGGCTTGTACTTCGGGGAAATCATGCGCTATCATCGGGCCCATAGGAGGAGAGCTCACCGATTGAAACAGTAATTCATTTTCTGTGCGCAGGTTTTCAACGATGCGGTATATGCGATTAGCGTTTTTATGATAGCTGTCCATGGTAAGCTCATGGTACACATATAAGGAGATGAGCATGAACGAAGCGAGGCCGATAGAAAGGCCAAGGATGTTGATTACAGAGAAGCCTTTGTTTTTGAGAAGGTTTCTCAGGGCGGTGATTATATAGTTCTTCAGCATAGGAAGTACTGTTTAACAGGTTTGGGGCCGATACGCTCTACTATTAATACTAGGAACAGTGAAATTGGTTACATTTTTGAAGGCTGTGATTGTCTGATATTGTATAGATTATATAAAAGGCAAGAAAGTTCTGTGGGGCATTGGCTTTCTTCTGATTAATTCTGTCATAACAAGTTTTCATTTTCCGACACGTAATTTGTGTCTGCAACCCTATATTTGCGGCTTTCAAGCTGTATTTTTACCATGGTACAGGTAATGTAGCCAAATAAGGTTTTCGATATGAAAGAAGAAGTAAGTGTAAGGACGAAAGCGGACGATATAGTTGATGAACTCAGGAGAGAGCTTGAGGAAGTTAAGGTTAAACTTAAAGAGAAAGAGGCCTTATTTAATAGTATAACCGAAAGCACTCTGGCCGGTTATTGGATTTGGCAAATTAAGGAGAACGCCATGTTTATCAGCCCGCATTTGAAAGCCATGCTAGGTTATAAAGATGAGGAACTCGAGAACTCGGTGGACACCATTAATAAATTAATGCACCCCTCTGACTTACCGGATACCTATTCATTGTTAGGAAAACATATTGAATCAAACGGTAAGATCCCTTTTGAAATAGAGGTGCGGTATAAACACAAGGAGGGATCGATCGTTTGGGTAATTTGTTCGGGCAATATCGTTAAACGCGATGAACAGGGAAACCCGTCGGTAATGATTGGTTGCCACCTTGACAATACAGACTTAAAGAAGGCAGAAGGAGTTAAGAAGTATGCGGAAGAATTGGAGCGAAAGAATGTGGAGATGGAACAATTCGCGTATGTTGCCTCTCACGATCTGCAAGAACCGCTGCATACCATACAAGGATTTATCGGTTTGCTCAGTACCCTATTGCGCGATCATCCCGATAAGGAAGTACCTCAGTACTTGAACTTTATTAATCAGGCTTCACTGCGAATGAGTTCGTTGATTAAAGGACTGCTGGAATATTCACGAATTGGTAAAGAAGCGTTAATGTCTAAGGTGGACTGCAATGTAATTTTGAAAGAAGTTGAAGCCGACCTTGATCGCTGGATAAAAGAATCAAATGCTAAAATTGAAGTGGGCGAGTTACCCTCGGTGATGGGTTACGACATGGAGTTGAGGATTGTATTTCAGAATCTGATTAGCAATGCACTAAAGTTCAGGAGTAAAGAACCTCCTTTAATTAAAGTTTCTGCTGTAAAAGACGAAGGTTATTGGAAATTTTCGGTGGCTGATAATGGAATAGGAGTTGATCCGCAGTTCAGTGAAAAGATTTTTAAACTGTATCAGCGATTGCACCGAAAAGAAGAATACGAAGGAAACGGTTTGGGGCTGGCTCAATGTCATAAAATTGTGACAGAACTTCACAGCGGCCGTATTTGGGTAGAACCCAATAATGCAAGAGGAAGCATCTTCAACTTTTCCATACCCTTGTAATTGTGGATTCTAAACAACTGGACCTTGTACTTCTTATCGATGATGACGAAGTAGTGAATACCCTTAATAAAATTATCCTACGGCAGACAGGCTTGGTTAAAGATATACAGGCGGTGAAGTCGGGTAGTGAAGGCCTTCAGGAATTGGCCAATTATCAAAAAGAAGACAGATGGCCTGCACTCATATTTGTAGACATCAACATGCCGGGAATAGACGGCTGGGAGTTTATTAAACTGATGGGTGAGCAGTTCAAAGGATTTAAAGGCAAGTCTATAATTAATATGCTTTCAAGTTCGCTTGACCCGCGCGATAAGGAGAAAGCAAATAAGTCTACGCTTGTAGATGGCATTATATCAAAGCCACTTTCGCACGAGGTGGTTATCGATCTGTGTGAAAAGTATTACGATTTGTGATATCTGTCAGTATACAGGTTAAATCTTGCAGCATATAACTGCCTCCTCAAATATTTTCCACGAGCCACTATGGGGCTTATTTTGATCGGTTAATTTAATTTTTAAAGGTGTGCAGTTGTTATTTATAAATTAAATTGTTCTATTTACTTAGCAAAATATAAGGATATGGCAAAAGAATATCTCGGCGAGTTTGAAGAATTGATCCTGACACTGGTTGCAGGCTTGCAAGAGGAGGCATACGGTGCCGCAATTTCGGAAGAGATTGAAACGCGGCTGAAGCGAGACGTCAACCTAAGCGCTGTACACGTAACACTTTACCGACTGGAAGATAAGGGATTGATTAAGTCTGCCCTTGGAGGCGGTACAAACGAAAGGGGAGGACGGCGAAAAAGAATTTACAGTATTACTAGTGCCGGCATTGCTACACTACGTGCTATCAAAGAAGTGCGAATTGATTTGTGGAAGATGGTGCCACAACTTAAGATGTCTTAAATGGAACTGAAAGATCACAGCCCTGTCTCAAGACTGGCGTTTCGTTTTCTTCGCTGGATTTGCCCTACGCATCTCTTGGAAGAAATTGAAGGTGATCTTATTCAGAAATATAACCGGGATATTCAATCTTCCGACCACTCAAAGCAATCAGGCAACTATAAGCTAAGAAGAGCAAAGAGAAGATTGCTTTGGAACGTAATCAGGTTTTGCAGACCTGGAATTTTGTTGAGGAATAAGTTTACAATGGAATTTACCGGTGGCATTATGATTCAACATTACTTGAAAACATCTCTGCGAGTAATAAATAGAAATAAATATTATTCCTTCATCAATATTTCAGGATTGGCCGTAGGTATTACAAGCAGTATTTTGATGCTGCTTTGGGTTCAGTACGAATACTCGTATGATCATTTTGCCACTAATCATAAAAGCATTTTTCAAGCCAAAGTAAACTTCAGATACAATGGTGTTGTAAATACAACAGAAGACAATTGCGTTCCGGCTTATATGGCACTAAGAAGTGCAGACAACCGGATCAGGAACACGTGCCTAACTTCAAGTACTTATGGGCATTCGATCGATTATAAGGATAAGAGATCAGGCAAGGAAGTTTTAGCTGTTTCAAGAGAGTTTTTAGAAATGTTTGGAATTCCTTTAATAAAGGGCACGGCGCATTCACTGGACGACCCGTATTCAATTATGTTGAATGAGACCACTGCGAAGGAGCTTTTTGGTGATCGAGACCCGATCAATCAGTTGGTAGTATATGATCATGTGACTGAATTAAAAGTTACAGGAGTTTTTAAGGATGTTCCTGACAATTCAACATTTTGGTTTCATGCTCTTGTGCCGATTTATGACTATGCACAAAAAAATGCCTGGCTGTTGAAAGACGTTGACAAATGGGATAGCTTTTACCCGCGGATTTATGTGGAAATGAATTCAGGTGCAGAAATTGAAGAAGTAAATGCCCGGATTAAAGACCTTGTTAAAAAACACTTTGATGATGGCTCCAATCCGGAGCTTTTCCTGCAGGCAATGGACCGGTGGCATTTGCACAACAAATTTGTTAATGGCAAAGAAGCCGGCGGAAAAATTGAGTACGTAAAATTATTTACATGGATAGCGGGTCTTACCTTATTCATTGCTTGTATTAACTACATGAATCTTGCCACAGCCCGCTCTGAAAGAAGAGCGAAGGAAACTGGCATTCGAAAAAGTATTGGGTCGCGCAAATCGGAATTGATACAACAATTTTTTGTCGAATCATTTTTTATAACAATCATTTCATTTGTGGCTGGAATTATTCTGGTTAGACTTTGTCTCCCATGGTTCAATACGCTGGTACGTGCACAATTGTCTATTGACTTTGCGTCCGTTGAATTTTGGTTCTTGGTAAATGCTCTTGTTATCATCACAGGGCTGATGTCGGGTTTCTATCCAGCGTTTTATTTTTCCTCCTTTAAGCCGGCCAAAGTATTGAAAGGAAATGTTCTTGAGGGTAGGAACCCGGGTGTTCGCAAGCTGCTGGTAACTGCGCAATACGTTATTTCTGTTTTCCTCATCATCGGGATGATTGTGATCCATGAGCAAATACAGTACGTGAAGAGCCGTGAGTTGGGTTATAGTCAGCAAAATCTGGTTTGCTTTGCCTTTAATGATCAGATCGCGAAAAACTATGCAGCCATAAAAAATGAATTGCTTAGTTCGGGCGTAGTTGAGGCAGTAACTAAATCGAATGAAGGAATTGATGTGGACTATTTTACCGACTATGTAGAATGGGACGGAAAGCAATCGCAGGAAAAAATTCAATTCAGTCGTATCTCTACAGACTACGATTTCACAAAAACCAATGGAATAAGGATTTTGGAAGGCAGGGATTTTTCCCCTGAATTCAAAAGCGATTCAAACGCGGTGCTGGTTAATAAAACTGCAGTAACGATCATGGGTATGAAAAACCCCATAGGGCAAAAAATAAAAACACGAGACCGGGAGTTAAGGATCATAGGTGTACTAAGTGATGTAGTAAGAGGTTCTCCTTTCGACCCGGTTGCGCCATGTTATATCGGAATGTTGCGAGATGGAAACAATCATCTTACAATTCGTCTTTCAAAGACAAATGACCTTACAGCAAGCCTCAAGCGGGTAGATGCTGTCTTTAAAAAATTAGACCCGTTGAATGTTGATGAGCCACAATTTGTAAGTGATCGTTTTACTCATAATTATAAGACCATTGACTTTATTGGTAAGCTCGCCGATCTGTTTGCATTCCTCGGAATATTCCTGACATGCCTCGGCATCCTTGGCCTGGCTGCTTACACCGCAGAACAACGAACCAAGGAGTTAGCTATAAGAAAAATTCTGGGTGCCAGCGTCGGCAATCTTTTGTTGCTTCTCAATAATTATTTTATTCGGATAGCAGTTGTCGCTTTGCTCGTTGCTGCTCCTGTTTCATGGCTGGCATTGAATAGCTATTTGCAAAATTATTCGTATAGAATTACAATCTCCTGGTGGGTGATTCCATTTACCGCACTAGGCATACTTGCTTTTACATTGATTATTGTTTCAACTCAGGTTATGAAAGCAGCAACGACAAATCCTATTAACTCATTGAAAAGTGAATAGATGAAAAAAGAGTATGATCCAATACATTCAAAGACCATTCGCCTGTTGCGCTGGTTCTGCCCCTCTCAATTACTAGAAGAAATTGAAGGTGACCTTATTCAAAAATTTAATCGTGATCTGAAGTCACCCCATACCTCCCGGTGGCCTGCAGAATATAAATTGAGAAGAGCCAAAAGAAGACTACTATGGAATGTGATCCGGTATTGCAGACCGGAAATAATTCTGAGAAATAAATTATCAATTCAACTAATTAATACCATTATGCTACGCAGCTATCTAACCATCGCCCTACGCAATGTTATCAAAAACAAAGTATTTTCGGCCATCAACGTTTTTGGTTTGGCCATTGGCCTTGCTGCCTGCTTACTTATTTTTCAGTTTGTAAGCTTTGAGTTAAGTTTTGACAACTTCAACGAAAAGCTCGACCGCACGTATCGCGTCACTAACGACAGGTTTCAAAACGGTCAGCTTATTCAGCACGGTACTATTATGTACCCTACCATCGGGCCAACCATGGCGAAAGACTTTGCCGAAATAGAAGAATATACCCGCCTGATGCCTGGCGGAGATCTGAATGTAAAAATCAACGATAAAAATTTCAGAGGAGATAATTGCCATTTTGCCGACGAGCGATTCTTTTCTGTTTTCGATTTTAAGTTACTGGCCGGAGACAGGTCCTCTCTCCTTAAAGAACCTTATACAACCGTGCTCACAGAAAATACCGCTGCGAGGTATTTTCCAGTGAAGGACAAAAACTATTCAAGCCTTATCGGAAAAACATTTTTATGGGGACTGGATACACGGCCTTATACTGTAAAAGGTATTTGCGAGAACATTCCGGATAACTCGCACATCCGCTTTGATGCTCTCATTTCGTACTCAACTTTAATTCGTCCCGATAATCAAGATGCAGACCTCAGCTGGACATGGTCTGACATGCGCCATTATCTTGTCTTGAAGCCGGGTACCGATTACAAGAAGTTGGAAAGTAAATTTCCGGCGTTCAGCGAGCGTTATTTTAAAGGAGACAAAGTATCGGGGAGCGTAGAGAAGTTTTATTTGCAGCCGCTTAAAAATGCTCACTTGTACTCTGACTATGAATATGATATTGCAACTACCGCCAGTGGCAAGGCAGTATGGGCTATGCTGGTTGTGGCTGCCTTCATTCTTGTTATCGCCTGGATTAATTATATAAACCTTACCACCTCGCGCGCTTTAGATCGTGCCAAGGAGGTGGGGCTTCGCAAAGTAATGGGCGCGTTTAAAAGACAACTGGTGAATCAATTTATTTTTGAATCACTGTTGATCACGGCTCTCGCATTTGTTGTTGCATTTGTATTGGTGATTTCATTGCAGTCCACATTTAATCAGATTGTAGGTACTAACCTTTCGCTTAACACGATCCTTACTTCGCTGAGCTCTACAAAAATCCTGATCGTGATTTTGGTGTTGTTTGTTGGTGCATTTGCTTCGGGCTTCTATCCTGCATTTGTATTGTCATCGTATCAGCCGGTCACCGTATTGAAGGGAAAATTTACCCGATCGGGAAAAGGAAATTTCCTGAGAAAATCGCTGGTGGTCTTCCAATTCACTTCTTCAGCCGCCTTGATTACGGGTACCTTCATCGTATCTAAGCAAATTGACTTCATGAATAAAGCAGACCTTGGGATCAATATCGGGAATGTAATCATTGTGCAATCTCCCCAGCTTATGCCGTGGGATTCTACATTTATAGAGCGCGTAGAAAGTTTTAAAAATACACTGGCGCAAGTGCCTGGAGTAATAAGCGCCACAACCTCCGGAAATATTCCCGGAGAGAGGTTAGGCCGTTCATTTAACATTCGCCTTAGCGATCAGGCAGCAGATGCTCATTTTACAATTAGCAACATGAGTGTAGACTATAGTTTCTTTGATGCCTATCATGTGCAAATTCTGGCCGGAAGGAACTTCTTACCAACCGATCACAACCCCGACTTTCAAAAACTGGACAAGGTTATTATTAATAGAAATGCCGTACAGTTATTAGGAGTAAAGAATGTGGAAGAAGCAATTGGCAAAGAGATTGTTTGGGGGCGTAATGGCACGCGCAAGTGGACCATAGTCGGTGTAGTAGACGACTTCCATCAGGAGGCACTACAAAAGCCAATGGAACCCATGATCTTTCGTCCGATGTATAGCACCTATGCTCCAACATCGGTTAAGATTAAATCAGACGATGAACAGAAAACAGTTGCAGATATTGAAACAGTGTATAAGAAATTCTTTCCGGGCAATTCATTTGAGTATTCCTACCTGGAACAGAGATATAATAATCAATATAATGATGATACCCGTTTTGGTAAAGTGGTAAGCATTTTTACAATATTGGCAATCATTGTCTCTTGTTTGGGACTCATTGGCCTTTCATCTTACACAGCGGCACAGCGAACCAAGGAGATAGGAATCAGAAAGGTGCTTGGCGCTTCTCTGGTTAATATTGTTTCCATTTTGTCAATTGATTTTGTGAGACTGGTATTGATAGCCGCGATTTCGTCTTTGCCCATTGCTTATTTTAGTATGCAAAACTGGCTTCAGAGTTACGCCTATCATATATCGCCAGGCCTGGCTCAGTTTGTTCTTCCTCTTGCTATCGTGTTACTCATAGCAATTGTGACAATTAGTTTTCAGATTGTAAAGACTGCGTTGACCAATCCGGCCGATACCTTAAAGTATGAATAAGGCATGGAAGTGAACCCCCTTTAAAGAGAAAATCCTCCAGAGTCCTTGACCCCGGAGGAAAATCTTGTCTATAGTTGGCTTTAATCTGTATCGAAGATCATAAAAGACTCATTATTTGAGAAATTCCATTCGATGAACTGCCTATATCGGATATGAAACGACAGTTTTGTACGATAATTTGTTGCAGGTTTATGTTGGCAGTTGGTAAATAAAATGAGAAAGGTTCAATCATCCTGATTTCTCGTTCCGGCTTTTACTTTCAATGTGTAGGGAATTGCTATAAATTTATTTCAAATACTGAAATAATGGCACATACCAGAAGATCATTTGTGAAGACCACCTCCAAGGCAGCTGCTGCACTGGGAATTTCTTCGGTTATTCCGTGGCAATCTTTGGCACAATCAAAACTTACTGCTCCGTCTGACAGACTCAATGTCGCGGCAATAGGTATTAATGGAATGGGTTGGGAAGATTTGAGGCATCTGTTGAAGGTTCCTGGTACCAATGTGATAGCACTTTGCGACGCAGACGAAAACGTGTTGAACAAACGGAAGACTCAACTCGCCCTAACGGGTGTACAAGTCAAGACCTATTCTGATTATAGAAAACTTCTGGAGAACAAGGACATTGATATGGTTGTGATTGGAACACCCGACCATTGGCATTGTCTTCAAATGGTGGAAGCTTGTAGCGCAGGCAAAGACGTTTATGTCGAGAAACCGGCAGGCAATTCTATTGAGGAATGTAACGTGATGTCGGCTGCACAAAAGAAATACAATCGCGCCGTACAGGTAGGGCAGTGGCAGCGCAGTGTTCCTCATTTTGTTGATGCATTGAATTTTGTGAAAACAGGTAAGCTGGGAAAAATCCGTACTGTGAAGGCGTGGGCTTATCAGGGATGGATGGAACCGATGGTAGCGAAGCCCGACGGGCCTACACCACCGGGAGTTGATTACAAGATGTGGCTTGGACCTGCGCCCATGAGGCCATTCAACCCAAACCGGTTTCATTTTAACTTCCGGTGGTATTGGGATTATGCCGGCGGACTGATGACTGACTGGGGTGTGCATTTAATCGACTATGCGTTGCTCGGTATGGACGCAAAATTTCCAAAGTCGGCCGTAGCACTCGGTGGTAAATATGCCTACCCCGACGGCCCCGAAGAAACACCGGATACGTTAGCGACATTATTTGAGTTTGATAACTACAATTTGATTTGGGAACATGCCCAGGGAATTAGTAATGGTCAGTATGGCCGCGACCATGGAATAGCCTACATTGGAAACAACGGAACATTGGTGTTGGACCGGGGCGGCTGGGAAGTTATTGCAGATGAAAAGAGAATGGAGGCAGTCCCGTTTCAGCCAAGTAAAGGCTCAGGCTTGGAGAATCACATGATCAATTTCGTAGACGCTATAAAGTCCCGCAATTTTAATAAACTCGCCTGCCCGATTCAAGCCGGTGCGCATGTGGCAAAAGTTTGCCAGATGGGGAACATCTCTTATAAAACCGGAACCCGTGTGGTGTGGGATGCAGGCAAAGAAATGTTTGAAGAAAATAGAGCGAATGAATTTCTGAATGCGAGATACAATAATGGTTACACTGTCCCCAAGATTTAGATCTCCTGAATTTTAAATTATTGCTTTACCAATTTCTTTAGTTCGCTGGCAATAAATTCTTTGGATAGCCAGCGATTGTTAAGCATCACGCCCTGTATGGCAGAAGTGTTGCCGATATCGGCCAAAGGATTTGCGTTGAGAAGCACAAGATCTGAAACATTTCCCGCTTTGATTGTGCCCGCATTATCACGACCAAAAAATCGGGCAACATTTACTGTTCCCATTTGCAGTGCTTCAAAAGGAGAGAGACCGGCATTTACCATGTAGCGCAGTTCGTGATGAATAGAAAAGCCGGGTACATTATAAACCTGCGGAGCATCTGACCCCAGTAACATACCAACTCCGTTTTTCTGACATTCATAAATCAATTTCCTGCGAAGCGAAAGGAACGCGCCAAAATCTTCTTTCTTATATCTGGGATCATTTACAGACTTGTCTTTTGCTTCTGCCCACTTCTTTGTTGTTGCTGCATCCATGTACTTCATTTCGGGAGCTGCAGCACACTCGGTTGTAGTCATCGTTGCAGAAAGCCACCGCTCGGCAAGTGCCTGCGTAGGCACCACCCAAACATGATGATCACGAAGACCTTTCACCAGCTTTGGTATGATCGACTCATCGGCTTTGGTAGCAATATAAATTCCCATAAAGCCCGCATCTTGCTCTTTGATCTCACTGAGGTTAGGCACGAGCCCTTCAACAAACGCATCGAGGTGATCAATCGTTTTGTAATTCGATTCGATCGCATGCCATATTCCTACATCCCACGAAACGTGACCGGCAAAAGGAATCTTAACTTCATCGGCAGCTTTAACGAGCGCATCAAAATTAGGACGGGATAGTCCCGGGTGAAATTTCAGGAAGTCATAGCCGGCTGCTTTTTGTTCTTTCACCATTCGGATACCTTCTTCGGCAGACTTTACCGTATTTCCATTAAAAGAAGGACCGGATGTGTAAAGCTTTGGGCCGAGAATTTCTCCATCAGCAATTTTCTTTCTAAGCTCGAGATGTTTAGGGTGGCCCAGCATTCCGCGAATAGTGGTGATCCCGTTGAGAGCATACAACATCAGCACTTCTTTCATCGGGCTTATATCATCAATCGGAGGAACGTGCGCGTGCATCTCGGCAAGCCCGGGGATCAGGAATTTTCCTTTGGCATCAATAATCAGTGCATTTTTATCGACAGTAATACTTTTCGTCGGGCCTATAGCTTTGATCTTGCCATCCTTAACAACGACATCGTAATTTTCGAGAACAGTTTCCCGATCCATCGGCACTATGTTAACCGATCGAAATACAATTTCCTGCTGGCGATTGTCAATTGTATTCTGTGCCCTGATTAAGGTGGGACATAGGGTTATGAGGAGGAGTATTATTTTTTTCATGTGCTGAAATTAGAGAAATTAGAGTCAACTTATAATAGGAAGCTGTATGATAAGAATGAGATTTTTTTTGAACGGCATTTGGAATAGAACAATTTCTTAATTTTTGTAACCATTCGGAAACCTTTCGGTAAGTAAGCCACAAACCCTGCTTTTATGATCAAGAACTATTTTCGCACTTGTCTTCGCAACATCGTGCGTCACCCGGTTTATTTCTTTATCAACCTGATTGGCCTGGCATCGGGAATTACTTGTTGTATCCTGATAATGCTTTTCGTGAGGCATGAGCTGAGTTATGACCAGTTCCACTCTAAAAAAGATCGCCTTTACCGGATCAACTATGATATCGTAATGGGAGGGAAGGAAATCATCAGCCCGTCGGTACCGGTGTTTGTAGGGCCACACCTTAAAAGGATGTTTCCGGAAATTGAAGAAGCCACTCGCTTTCAGGATTCATTTTCACCAAGAACAATTCGATATGAGTCCAAGATGTTTGACGAGAATAACTTTGCCTGGGCTGACTCTAATTTTTTCAAGGTACTTGACTTTGAATCAATACGCGGTGATTTAAAAACTGCTTTAAACAGGCCAGGGACTTTGGTTATCACTGAATCAATTGCCAGGAAATATTTCGGAGATGATGACCCGATAGGCAAATCATTGGTCTCTAATAATAACCGAAACTATGAAGTTACTGCAGTAATTAAGAATGTTCCCGGTAATTCCCACTTTACATTTGATTTCCTTACCTCACTCTACAGCATTGCCGATTTAGATGAATCGGTGCAGTGGAATAACCCCAACTATGCTACTTTTCTTTTGGTAAAACCGAATGTTAGTATTCCAAGCCTTCAAGATAAAATCAATCTGTGGGTAAACCCTCCCGAAAAGAAAAGTGAAGGAGGTAACTCACTTTCGTTACCTCTTGAATCTTTAAATGATGTACACTTTAATACTGTCGCTTTTAATTTTGGCGGACGGCTGGCAGTAACCGACATTCGGTACTTGTATATTTTTATAACCATAGCTGTACTTATCCTTTCAATAGCCTGCATCAATTATATCAACCTGTCTACAGCCAGAGCTTCAACTCGTGCAAAGGAGGTTGGTTTACGCAAGACGGTAGGAGCATCTTTCCGGCAGACAGTTTTTCAGTTTCTCGTTGAGTCATTCGTTCTTGTACTGCCCGCTATTTTATTTTCTATGTTGGGAGTTGTTGCGCTTCTTCCTCTGCTTAATGATCTTCTCGGTAAAACTATTGAGATTGGTAATATTGGATGGCAAATATATTGTTGGGCAGTCGCCGGATGGGTATTGCTGTCATTGCTTGCTGGTTTGTATCCAGCCTTTGTATTGTCTCAGTTTAAACCGATTTCAGTTTTAAAAGGTGACGTAATAAAAACATCAGGTCTTGGGTTGCGCAAAGGACTGGTTGTAATGCAATTCACCATTTCGATTTCACTTCTGGTTGGAACATTGGTTGTGGTATCGCAGCTTAATTTCATGCAGTCTGTAGACCTTGGCATGAATAAGGAGCAAGTTGTGATGGTTCGTGGCAACCTTGACGTGTCTCCAAGACTTGAAGCATTTATAGAGAAAATAAAATCGCAGCCAGGAGTTACCAACGCTTGCCGTACCTGGCGATCACCTTTCCTTACTGTGGTGGGCAATGGATTTAATCTTTCACCCAATCCGGAAAATGATGGATGGGTGACTGTTGGCGCAATTAGTGGTGATCAGGATTATATGAAAACGTTGGGAATGGAGTTATTGGCGGGAAGAAATTTTGATCCGGCAAAAGTAAAAGACACAGTTAATGAATTTATTGTAAACGAAGCTTTTCTTCGTGATTTTGGATTAACAGCCGAAGAAGCTATTGGTAAGCAATCAACCTTGGGAATGATTAGAAAAAATGGACCAGGTACTATCGTTGGTGTAGTAAAGGATTTTCACTTTACGTCACTTCATCATAAAGTTGAGCCTATCGTTCTGTTCAATCACCCCGACTATTTTTCTGGCGCTCTTGTTCGTTTATCCCCTGGCAATACACAGGCGTCTATGGCAAATCTTGAAAAAGTATGGAAGGAGTTCGCACCGTTACGCCCGTTTAACTTTACTTTTTTAGATGAAGAGTATGACTCAATGTATCGTACCGAGCAACGTGTGAGTAAGTTGGTTAGCTTATTTTCTATTGCCGCGATAGTTATTGCATGCCTCGGCCTGATGGGCCTTTCGTCTTTTACAACATTGCAACGAGCCAAGGAAATGAGTATTCGAAAGGTGTTAGGCGCGACCACGCAAAGTATAATTTTATTACTTACCAGTGGCTACATGAAGCTACTACTTACCGGTTTTATAATAGCAGTGCCCATTAGTTATTATCTTCTTAACAGGTGGCTGGAAGGTTTTGCCTACCGCATAGAGGTTGCGCCAATACATTATTTAATAGCTTTGGTGGGGGTGGTAGTGTTAGCCTGGGTTACAGTTGGCTACCAATCATTTAAGGCATCATCATCCAGTCCGGCAGAAACGCTGAAGAACGAGTAACAAAGCATTCAAACTTCGTGGAAATATAAAAGGCTGCCATCGGAAAGGCGGCCTTTGTTTTAACCCATGGAATGGGTTCGGCTAGTGATTATGTCGAACGGTACACTGCCTGAAACATTATTGTTTTCTGCTACTGACTTTATTCCTACTTTAAACCTTTATATCCATATCGGTTATTTTAAAACAGAACCAACTTATGCTTTCTTTACAGAAGATCATGATTATTGCAGTTGTCGCAATTATTGCAACAACTATCTCATCAGTAGCTCAAAAGATCGGAACTGAGTCTAATCCTTACATAATAAACCCTACGCCAACTACCATAGCCTGGGGCAATTATTGGTCGGAGATGCCACCGGCACTCCGTGTTCATTCGGGGGATTTTGTAAAAGTACATACGTTGTTGACGTCCAATCCAGAACGGCTTGAGGGAGCAGGGCTTCCTGCAGACCAGGTTGAAAAGGAATTACGTGACGTGCAATCGGTTAAAGACCGGGGGCCGGGAGGCCATATATTAACAGGTCCCATTTATATAGAAGAAGCAGAGCCAGGCGATGTGCTTGAAGTGCATATCCAATCTATCGACCTCGCCATTCCGTATGGATATAATGCGATTGGTCAGAGCGGTTTTTTATCGGATGAAATCTTTGAACGAAAGATGCAGATCATCAAGCTCGATCAGAAAAAGATGATTGGTTACTTTGCCGATGGGATAGAGATCCCGTTGCATCCTTTCTTTGGAAGTATGGGTGTGGCACCACCTAAAGAAGCCGGCCGTTGGAACAGTGCGCCTCCGTGGATTCATGCAGGTAACCTTGATAATAAAGAATTAGTTGCAGGCTCAATATTATTTATTCCAGTTCATGTCAAAGGTGCTTTGTTTGAAATCGGCGATGGTCATGCAGCACAAGGCAATGGTGAAGTGGACATTACAGCGATAGAAACATCATTGAAAGGTCAACTTCAGTTTGTTGTGCGTAAAGGCAAAACATTGCGCTGGCCTATGGCGGAGACATCTACACATATAATAACTATGGGGTGTGATCGTGATCTTAATGCGGCCGCTCACATAGCGGTGCGTGAAATGATTCGCTACCTGATGGATGAAAAAAAATTATCCCAGGCTGATGCCTATATGCTGTGTAGCGTAGCGGTCGATGTAAATATCACCCAACTTGTAGATGGTAATGTTGGTGTTCATGCGATGCTTCCGAAATCCATTTTTGTAAAAAAATGATTTTGAGAAGATCAGTCTGGAGTTAGAAAATAAATTTGAACAAGGTTAATACGCTCCAAAGAATAACTAATGATCCCACGAGCAGGAACATAGTTTTGATTGGCAACTTACCAGCTAGCCTTGCAGAAAATGGAGCTGCAATAGTTCCGCCTACTATTAATCCCAAAATAACCGGCCAATGATTTATGCCGAGCATGGTGAAAAATGTTAGCGCACTTGCCAGCGTAATAAAGAATTCAGTAATACTGACAGAGCCGATTACATACTGAGGGCTTCTTCCTTTAGATATTAATGTACTTGTAACCAAAGGCCCCCAACCACCACCACCAAAGGAGTCTAAAAAACCTCCGGCACCCGCTAACCAGCCAACTCGTTTTACTTTCGTTTGTACACGCTTCTTTTGAAATGCTGTGTTGAGAATTCTCACTCCAAGGAAAAGTGTGTAAACCGCCAGGAGTGGCTTAATGTATGATGCGTATTGATTGCCAAACCTCGATAACAAATAAGCACCTGCCACAGCCCCGACTACTCCGGGGATTAATAATTTTTTGAATAATTTTTTATTCACATTCCCGAATTTATAATGGCTATAACCGGATACACCGCTTGAGAACATCTCTGCAGTATGAATGCTTCCGCTGATAGCAGGTAAGTTCACCCCGAGTGACAGCAAAACTGTAGTGCAGGTTACGCCGTACCCCATACCCAGAAGTCCGTCAACGAATTGTGCTAAGAAGCCGGCACCGATCATCCAGTAAAAATTTGAATCAATGTTTAAAGCGATTTGTTTAAATTGATGTGCTAAATCTGAAAGTGGGACGAAGGAAAGTATAAGGTGTCCCAAAAACATAAAAAAGAATGCAAACAGAGAATAAGAAGCGATTCGTTTCCATTGCTGCTCACCAAGCGCTTGTATGTACGTCACCTTTTGAGCAGCAAGAGTCTCTGTGATTTTATTTAGTTTGATGATTCGTGACGCCAGATTCCCGTTAAGCTTGCTTCGAATAATATGCATGTTTTCAAGAAGGCCGTCCATCTCATCCGGTAACGAGTCTGAGTAAATTTCTTTCAGCCTCTTCGCAATAGTTGGCGATTTACCATTGGTAGAGATTGCGATCTTCAGGTTTCCTTTCTTCACAACTGCTCCCAGATAAAAATCACAGAGCTCAGGAGTATCTGCAACATTGATTAAAACTCCCCTTTCTTTTGCTGATTTTTGGATTTCAAGGCTTGAGTCTTGGTCATTAACAGCAACAATCACAAGATCGACTTCATCCAGGTCTCGTGCTTCGAATGACCGCTCGATTAATTCTATATTTTTATGATTCAGTGCAAGCGCTCTTACCGAGAGATTGATAGACTTGGAGACGATCTTTATCTTCGTTGCAGGAGAATTGGCGATAACTGCATTTAATTTTTCAAGCCCTACAGTACCGGCACCAACTACCAACAAGCGGAGGTGCTCCAGTTTTAAAAAAACCGGAAATAGCGTATTGCTTTCTTTTACTGTAACGGGAGCTGTATCAACCATTGCACTATATAAATTTTATTTCGCGCACGGCGAAGTCACCAAACGTTTCTCCTTGTCTTCGTTCCGCCTTGAATCGGCCCAGCCAACCGTTGAGTTCGTACAAGATTGCCTCTTCATCTAAATCCTCTTTGTATATTTTATTTAACCTTTCGCCTATATGATCACCGCCAAGGTGAAGGTTATAATGACCGTATGCTGTTCCCACCAATCCGATCTCTGCTAAATAGGAGCGCGCACAACCATTTGGGCAGCCAGTCATACGAATACTGATGTTCTCGTTCTCAAGTGAGTGCTTTTTAAGAAGAGGATCAAGCTTTGAAATAAGACTTGGCAAGTACCGCTGACCTTCGGCCAAAGCAAGCGGGCATGTGTTCAGAGCAACGCACGCCATCGAATTCTTCCGCAACGGTGAAGATTTTTCGTTTAATTCGATAACACCAAATCTGTCGAGAATACTTTCTATTTGTGTCTTATCTTCTTTTTGAATATCAGCAAGAATTAAGTTTTGAGTGCATGTGAACCTGAAATTAGCTTTACCCGTTTTTGCTACTTCAAGCAAGGCTGATTTTAACTTTGAATTATCATCATCCATCACGCGGCCATTCTCTACAAAGACGGTGTAGTGCAGCAAGCCCTTATCGTCCGTCTTCCAGCCGAAGTAATCTGTGCGTGAAGTAAATCGGAACGGTTTTGGATCATGGAGCGCAAAGCCTGTTCGCTTTTCTAATTCTTTTTTAAACCAGTCAATACCAAACTTGTCAAGTGTATATTTTAGTCTAGCTAACTTCCTGTCACTGCGATTTCCATAATCCCGCTGAATAGTTACTATTTCATAAACAGTTTTTAGTGTTTTCTCCTCGTTATCGCAAAAACCGATTATTGTTGCGAGTCGTGCGTATGTATTTTTATTTCCGTGGGTGGTCGAGAGTCCGCCACCAACCGCAATGTTGAAGCCAAGCAATTTATTATTATCAACAATAGCGATGAGCCCGATATCGTTTGCGAAAACATCCACATCGTTGTTGGGCGGCATTGCAATTGCAATTTTAAACTTGCGTGGCAGGTAACGGTCCTGATATAACGGATCCTCTTCGGTTTTTTCGACCAACTTTTCCTGATCAAGCCAAATCTCATAATAGGAGTTTGTCTTTGGCATTAACAGTTGACTGATTTTGTTAGCGTAAGCGAAGACCTGATCGTGAACAGGTGACTGCCCCGGATGAGAGCTACACAATACATTTCTATTGATGTCTCCACAAGTTGCAATTGAATCTAAGCCAGACTCATTGAATGTGTTAATTGTGGGTTTGATTTTTGATTTGATGAGGCCATGCAATTGCAGCGTTTGGCGCGATGTTATTTTTATTACTCCAGTCGAATTCTCTCCGGCTATTTCATTTGTTGCAATCCATTGCTGCGGAAGAAGAAACCCTCCGGGCAATCGAAGGCGGATCATGAATGAATACAGCCGCTCCAGTTTCTTTTCTGCGCGCTCCTCACGAACGTCACGATCGTCTTGCTGATACATTCCGTGAAACTTGATAACTGCCTGATCACTTTCACCTATTGCGCCGGTGATTTCATCGGCAAGACCTTGCACAATAGTTCCGCGAAGGCCTAGGCTTTCTTTTTTTATTTTTTCGATTGGTGAAAGATCTTTTTCGGACATAATTGTTTTTTGATCGTGCTAATAAACATCTTTTTGGTATCTACCATCTTCCTTTAAGTTCAGTAAATAACTTTGAGCCTGCTCAATGCTATTAGCACCAGCCTCTTCAATTATTTGGACCAGAACCTTCTCAACATCTTCGCCCATAGATTTTGCACCGCACACGTAGATATATGCACCAGACTCCAGCCAACTGAAAACTTCTTTACTGCGAGCAAGTAGTTTATGCTGAACATATATCTTTTCTTTTTGATCGCGCGAGAACGCTACATCAACATTAGTTAATGCACCAACCTGGACGTAATTCTGAATTTCTGTTTGGTAAAGAAAATCAGATTCAAAATGCTGATCTCCATAAAATAGCCAGTTGCGTCCGCTTGCACCACTTGCATTCCTTTCTTCAATGAATGACCGGAATGGCGCGATGCCTGTGCCGGGACCAATCATGATGATGTCTTTATCAGGGGAGGGGAGTTTAAACTCTGAATTTCTGTGTATGTAAAACTCAATCGCGGCATCAGTAGGTAAGTTTGTCAAATAATCCGAGCATAATCCGCGGTGCACTTCATTGTTGAGTGTGAAGCAATTTCGAACGACCGTAAGATGAACTTCACTTTCATGAGCTGCCAGAGACGATGCGATCGAATATAGCCTCGGTGTGATTGGCTCTAAAATATTGATTACGTCTTCAAAATGTGCTTCGTCTTTTATAGGGTAAATTTTTATCAGGTTTAGCAAGTCCATTCGTGTGGAGGGAATTTCCTGCTGAGCAATCGTTGCGTACTTAGCAACAACCCGTTCGGGCAAATATGTTATGTTTAATTTCTTCTTTAATAAATCGTATAGCGAATAGTCCTGATTACGATAGTTGAATATTTTGCTTCCGTCAATTGGCGCCGTGTTCAAAATAGAATTAACAAGGTTGGTTGGATTTTCGGGAACGATTCCCAATGAATCTCCAGGTTCATAGACCACATCGTTTGCAGACAATTCTATATGATGTGTTTGCTTTGACGACCCTCGTCCGTTGAGATTAGTATTAGATAATATGATTCCTTCATATATTTTTTTTCCTGTTTTTTTTGATGGAATAATCTGACTTGGACTCGAATTTGTCTTAGCAGGGCTCAGCGTTTTCAATAGCCTTTCGAGCCAGTCGTTGGCGGTTTGTTCAAAATCAACATCACACTTTGTAAGTGATAACAATGGTTTTGCGCCAAGCCCTTGCAGGCGATAGTCTACATCTTCTCCGGTCTTACAAAACAGCGGATAGGCAGTGTCTCCCAGTGCCAGTACCGCATATTTTATTTTATCGAGTGAAAGAGAATTTGTATGGATATAATCGTAAAACTTTTTTGCTGCTGCGGGCGGCTCACCATCGCCATGAGTGCTGATTATTGCGAGGAGATATTCTTCTTTGACCAAGTCACTCAATCGATATTGATCAAGGCTTTGTAATTTGATTTGAATGCCGGCCTTTTTTAGTTGCTGAGCAAATACGGTAGAGATTTTTTTTGAATTACCGGTTTCAGTTCCGTAAACAATAGTTAGTTTCTTTATCAGCGAATCGGGCAATGGTCCTGCCGCCGACTTTGCGCTCATAAGACCTGTTAGATATCCGTTGATCCAGATCAATTCCTGTTCGGAAGAATCCTCAATCAGCTCTCGCAGTTTGCTTAATTTTGTTTCCGCGATCATTACTTCAGGCAATTTGTTCAGCTGGCTCGGCTACTGAATTGAAATAACTTGACGAAGATGTAGTATTCTCTACCCATTGAAACTCTTCATGTAATGCAGCAACTCTGCCGATAATAATGATTGTTGGCGAGCTGAATTTTACACCACGCATTTTCTTCTCGTACTCCCATAAATTGAAAAGATGCACATTTTGAAAAGGCGTAGTAGCTTGTTCAATCACCGTTAGATATTTATCGGGAGATATCCCATTGTCAAGCAATTTTTCCACAAGGGTATCAAGCACCTCGGCCGACATATAGAATACTAATGTGTCATCTGTTGTTGCGAGCTCTTTCCAGGAATGTTCATTGCAGATAACAGACCGATAGTAGGTAAGAAATCGAACAGCTGATGAATAACCTCTTGCAGTAAGCGGAATACCGGCATAGGCAGCAGCCCCTGATGCAGCTGTTACGCCTGGGATTAGTTCATATGAAATTTTGTTTTCTACTAACGTTTTCAATTCATCTAAAACATTGGAAAAAAACGTCACGTCACCGCCCTTT
>JABDGP010000049.1 GCA_013285945.1 Bacteroidota bacterium
TGTCTTTCGGTTTCCAAAACGAATTCGGTTCTCCAGAATGGATGAGAACAGGAATACCAAGCTCACCGCACTTTTCCCAGATGGGATCGAGACGTGGATCGTCAATGGCAATCCTGTTTCCGTTTTTGTCTTTGTCACTAAGGCCGAGTTGCTTGTAAACTTTCAGACCGTGCACACCTTGTTTCACGGCCTCTTCCATCATGTCAAGCGTTTCCTTTGGCCAGTTGGCATCGTCCAAATTTTCAAAGTTGATATTTAAAAAAAGAATAAAACGGTTGGGGTAATTTTTGTTCACATTATCTAGTGACCATTCCAAATATTTCCCACGAAATCCGCTGAGGTTTACCATTACACCCATATTGAGCGAATCCATTTCCTTTATCAGCTTGCCCAGATTTTGCACGGGCATTGTCCATTGGTGATTGTGAACATCAATGAAAGGAAATTTGGCGTGCTTCAATTCATGTTTGGATACGACCAGAGTGGAGACAGGTTCGTATTCCTCCACATCCATAACGTTGAGCCGGTATTGAATAAGCCCAATGATCCAGTAGGCGGCTCCGAGTGACAGCAGCACAACAGGGATGATGACTCGTTTCTTTTTGAGTAGGTTTTTCATGGGAATAAAAAAGCCACCGGTTTTAGTGGTGGCTTTGAGGTTTGTTATTGAACAGTAATTGGAACTTTCACCAGAGCTTTATCCCACGCAATGTTCATTTTGGTTGCAGTAGAGTCACTGGCGAAATCTATTGAGAGTTGCTCTACATCGTTCGGGGAAGTTTCAACGGGTACATCTACTTTTAAAACGTCCAATTTGTAATCAGGCTCACGCACTGCAAAGTAAACACCGAGTTCACTGTTCAGTGAAATTTGCCACGAGGTTGGATTGGGCACTGCATACATGCGATAGGTGCCTGCATTTAGGGGCTTGCCGGCGAAATTCACATTCTTGCTGAAAGTTATTTCTGTTGCGGCATTGGCGCCAAGTCTCCAGTATTTTCCATACGGCTGAAGAGCCTTGTCCTTTTCTTCTCCAAAGATCAATCGTCCTTTTTTAAACGGTTGACAGTATACGACCTTGAGATCCAAACCTCCATTGCTAAACGAGGTAGTTTTAATAGGGCTTTTCTTGGCAACAACCAATGCTCCGTACAATACAAATGCAATAATCAGAATGCCAAGAATGCTTACGCCGATAAGAATTTTCTTTTTCATAGTTTTCAGTTTTTAGGTAATCGATGCCGGGTTAAGTTGAGTTGACGAAGATAAGAATTTTCTGACTGCCCTATTCTTGGAGGGTAATCCTGTAAACATCGGATTTATTTCGTTGGATATTCCTAACCAGAAAGCCTCCCGCCTGTGGAATTTCTTCGGCCAAGTCAAATCGGGTACACCACTTGGGAAGTGCCGAGAAAATGAGCAGGAAATTATAAAATCCGCCGTCCGGAACCATTGTCCATTGCGGAGCCATCGAAATATTCTCTGCATGAACAAGTTGTGATTTAGAAGCCGAGTCGCAATCATTCAGAAATGTGGTCTTCCATATTCGAATGAGCATTCCAGGCGAAAGGCTTTGGAATTCACAATGCACATACACAAACGAGTCTTCCAGGTACTCGGGACTAATAGATGCGACCGTATCAACATCCACCAGAGGTTTCGTTTCAGGAATTAAGACATGACTGCCTCGTGTCATAGATGAAAACATAGCAGAAGAATTTCTCTCATTCCACCTGTTGGCATTTTAAAATTACAAACTCCACCCTTGCCTGTACTCGCGCCTCACAAAAGCATTGGCTTCATCAAAGTTGGTGATCTTCATATTTTTAGCATCCCATAGCAATTTCTTTCTTCCAGGGTATGATTTATTTTTACCATCAGCAGAAAGAACTTGCAACTGGTAGCTTCTCACGGCAAGGTTGCCCATCAACAAGGCTTCAGTCATGGGGCCTGCATATTCAAAAGGTGAGCTAAGTTGTTTTTTGCCGTAACCCTCAAGGCATGCATCTACCCATTCGGTATAGTGACCGTTCTCTGCACCGGGTATCCTGGGTATGGTTTGTGCGGGTAACTTAACTTCCTTCATCCGTTTTGTAGGCAATAGCATTGGAGCCGTTGCATAGTTACCCATCAGTTTTCCTTTTGTACCTGTGAAGATATAGCCTCCGGCAGAATCGCCAAGGGGTTCATCGGGCAACAGTTCGTCAGGTCTTTCAGGTAATAGACCGCCATCCATCCAGGTGAACTTGATATCACTCTTACCGTCTTTCCTGGGAAACTTCAGATGAATGATGGATGATGAAGGGCATGCATCGGCATAGTTGGCCACTTTGAAGAAATCTTCCCACGCTGTAGTAGTGCTGCACTCAACTTCTGTGGGGAAATCAATAGGTAAAATTCTGAAAGCTGCATCCATGATGTGACAAGCCATATCACCCAATGCGCCTGTACCAAATTGCCACCATCCACGCCAGTTGAACGGTACGTAGGCAGGATTGTAATCAATAAAAGGAGTTGGGCCAAGCCAAAGATCCCAATCAAGTTCTTTAGGTATTTCAAAATTACCTGTGGGTTTCGGTATGCCTTGGGGCCACACAGGTCTGTTGGTCCATGTTTGCACACGTGTTACATCACCGATGAGTCCTGCATCTACCCATTCTTTTGCTGTGCGCACGTGGTCTGCCGAAGCAAACTGATTTCCCATTTGGGTAACGACACGGTATTTCTTGGCAGCCTCGGTGAGCATACGAGCTTCGTAGATATCATGTGTCAAAGGCTTCTGCACATACACATGTTTCTTTCTGCTCATAGCAGCCATGGCAATGGTGGCGTGAGTATGATCGGGTGTAGAAACAGAAACAGCATCAATATTCTTTTCTTCTTTATCCAATAACTCACGGAAGCTTTTGTAATACTTTGCCGATGGAAAATTTTTCACAGAATCAACTGCCTGCCGGTCGTCTACATCGCAGAGAAAAGCGATTTTGGCTTTGGGGTTTTTAGCAAAGCCGGTAAGATCGCTCTTGCCTTTCCCGCCTACTCCAATGCCTGCTATATATAATGTGTCGCTCGGGGCAGTGAATCCTTTTCCACCTAAAACAAAACGAGGAAGAATGGTGAATGCAGTTGCGGCAGTGGCAGCCTGTGCAAGGAATTTTCTACGTGAAATCATTGAACTCGTTTTGTTTAAACCTCAAAGACTACAATTGCCAGCCTTGTCTGTAGTTACGTTTTACAAACTGGTTGGCTTCATCAAAATTAGTGATCTTCATATTTGGGCCATCCCATAATAATTTGATATTTCTTCCCGGGTAATCAAATTGGTTAGGATTGTTCGCCCTGGGCTTCCGGATATCGTAACTTCTGATGGCCAGATTTCCCATAAGAATAGATTCTGTCATCGGGCCCGCAATATCAAATGGAGAACTTACTTCGTTTTTTCCGTAGCCAGCCAAACATGCCTCTACCCATTGTGCGTAATGGCCTTCGGCACCATTAGGAACACGTTTTAGTGTTTGCGAGACTTTAACTTCCATGTTGCGTGAGGTGGGTAGCAAGGATGGCAAGGCACTGTAAGTTCCGCACATCATTTTTCCTTTGGTGCCAATAAAAATAACTCCGTTTCCTCCGTCACCCATTTGTTCATTAGGTCCGAGCTCTTCAGGTCGCTCAGGTTGAATACCTCCGTCCATCCAATGCATTTTCACTTTTGATTTTCCATTTCGTTCAGGAAAAGTAAGGATGATGTGTGAAGAAGGAGGACAGCTATCTGGGAAATAGCCACGCTTGAATGCATCAACATAAACACTTCCCAGACTGCATTCTACTTCTGAAGGATAACCAAGTCCCAATACTTTAAATGGAGGCTCGATAATGTGGCAAGCCATATCGCCCAAGGCTCCTGTTCCGTAATCCCACCAGCCGCGCCAGTTGAAGGGCACTAATTTTTCAACATAGTCTTTAGAGGGTGCTGTACCCAGCCAAAGATCCCAATCGAGCTCTTTAGGGATTTCTGCTTTTTGAGAAGGCCAGGGAATTCCTTGGGGCCATACCGGGCGGTTTGTCCAGCAGTAAACTGTGTGCACATCGCCTACTTGTCCGTCATTATACCACTCGGCTAATTGCCGCACTCCGTCATTGGATGCACCCTGATTACCCATCTGGGTAACGACTTTATATTTTCGTGCGGCTTCGGTAAGCATACGAGCTTCATAAATGTCGTGAGTCAATGGCTTTTGCACGTAAACATGTTTTCCAAGCTGCATGGCGGCCATAGCTTGGACCGCGTGATTGTGATCAGGTGTAGAAACAGAAACTGCATCAATATGCTTGTGCTCTTTGTCGAGCATGATGCGATAGTCTTTGAAGTATTTCGCAGATGGAAAATTTTTTACCGAAGTAGCTGCGCGCCTGTCATCCACATCACAGAGATAGGCAATTTCAGCTTTTCCACTTTTTGCAAAATTGGCGATATCACTTTCTCCTTTTCCACCTGCACCAATGCTAGCGATGTACAGTTTATCACTGGGTGCAGTATACCCTTTGCCCAAAACGAAGCGAGGCAGAATAGTAAAAGCCGTAACTGCTGTGGCTGCTTGTGCAATGAATTTTCTTCTTGAAATCATACTAATCCATTAAATAGTTAGCTGTCAAATTTTACACACTCATCTAAAGTTTTTTGATCATACTTAACACCGTATTGGGCAAGAACATCTTGGGGCACACCATCCCACTGGTTTGGCCTGTTGCCCACATAACCTAAGTCGTCAATGCCCATTTTGCTGGTGAAGAATCCAGTGGCTGTTAGGTCGCGCATGAGGTTAAAGAATGCAACGCCCTGCAGCATTTCCGGTTTTGCCTTTTCGGGGAATGCAATTTCATCCACTATTTCAATTTGTTGAGAAGCACTGCAACCCACAAATGATTGGTTGAACCTGCGAGAGCAATGCAAATCAAGCCATTTGATTCCGCCGCGCAGTGGAGTTTGATGCTTCGGCATATCCTTGGCAATAAACTCAATGAAATCAGGAACTTTCGCGTCTGAGGCACTTCCCGAAACTTCATCTTTGGGGATGATAATATCAACAAGAACCGTAATGGTTTTCATTTCATGGTCATCGAAAAATTTTTCAGCCATAAGTTTGTTGTAGCGCTCCAGTTCTGCCGGCGTCCGATCGATAGTAGGAGTAACAGCAACTTCTTTTGGCTTTTCTTCAGGTTTGCATGAGTCGAGCAGGGTGGGGGCTGATATCGCGCCAACTGTTCCGACGGCAAGTGTTTTTAAATATTTTCTTCTGTCCATAAGTATAATCTTTCGTTTGGTAGTCATTAGTCTTAAGCAGCCAGTCTAATGACTAACTACTCAATACTCATGACTATATATTCTGTTTCTTCATTTCGTCAATCAAATACTCGGAAGCGCGCATCGCCAAAGCGAGTATTGTCCACGTAGGGTTTTTGTCTGCCTGCGAAACGAACGCTCCTCCATCCATTACAAATAAATTTTTGCAGTCGTGTGCCTGATTAAACTTATTGAGCACCGATTTTTTTGCATCATTGCCCATCCGGGTTGTACCAACTTCGTGAATGATTCTTCCGGGCGCTTCCAATCCATAGTCATTTTCGGGTCCATCATCGCCCCATGTTACAACACCGCCCATCTTGTGGATGATTTCGCGGAAAGTGTCTTTCATGTGCTTGGCTTGCTTTACCTCCTGATCGCTCCATTTATAATGAAAGCGTAACACAGGGATTCCGTATTTATCAACCGTGTTTGGATCAATTTCACAGTAGTTGTCTTCACGAGCTATGGCTTCACCACGGCCGTCCATTCCAAATTGAGCTCCATAGAAATAGCGATAGTCATCTTTAAGAGCAACGCCATAGCCGCCAGCCTGTTTTTGTTTCCCATCACGACCAGGATATTTTCCATTGGTACCTTGAATGCCGAAACCAAAGCCATAACCAGGCATACCCATACCTCCATAATATTCGATATGATAACCACGGGCGAAATCCAATTTTTTATTATCAAGCCACCACGGCGTGTACACGTGCATACCGCCAACGCCATCTTCGTTGTAGCGCTTGCGGCCTACAAGTTTGGGCAAAATTCCGCCCATGCCGGCACCAGTTGAATCATGCAAATATTTTCCAACGATGTTACTTGAGTTGGCTAAACCATTGGGGTGATTGGAGGATTTTGAATTGAGTAACAACCGCGCCGACTCACATGCGCTCGCTGCCAGCACCACAGCCTTGGCGCTCACTTCGTATTCCTGCATGTCGTCTTTGCTGACATACGAGACGCCGGTTGCCATGCCTTTGCTATACGTTAGCACCTCGCGAACCATGGCATTGGCAATCACGTCAACATGACCAGTCTCCAGCGCTGGCTTTACCAGAACTGATGAGGAAGAAAAATCACCATAGACAGTACAACCGCGGTTGCATTGTGAACAGAAGAAACAATTTCCCCGTGCGTCGTTACCCGGCAGTTTTTTAGTAAGGATAGAAAGCCTTGCGGGAATTACAGGAATATTCAGTGCAGTACCAGCGTCTTTAATAAAGAGTTCGTGCAGCCTTGGCTTGGGAGGTGGAAGAAAAATGCTGTCCGGATCGTTAGGAAGATTTTCTTTTGATCCAAACACTCCAATCAACCGATCTACTTTATCATAATAAGGTGCAATATCGTCGTAACTGATTGGCCAATCGTCGCCCATGCCGTCAATACTTTTGCGTTTGAAATCTTTGGGACCAAAGCGCAAGGAAATCCTTCCCCAGTGATTGGTACGGCCGCCGAGCATGCGCGAGCGAAACCAGTCAAATTTTGTTCCGTCTTTGTGTGTGTACGGCTCACCTTCCAGTTCCCATCCTCCATAGGCTGCATCGAAGTCGCCAAAATTTCTGTGTTTGGTACTTGCCCCTCTGCGCGGAGATTCCCACGGCCATTTTAGTTGCGTTACATTTTTTGCGGGGTCGTACATCGGTCCCGCTTCGAGCAACAAAACTTTAAGTCCTGCCTGCGACAGCACATAAGCTGACATACCACCACCGGCACCGGAGCCAACGATAACTACATCATACGTTTTCGGATTTTTCTTAATTTGAAAATCTGCCATCGTCCTTAGGTTTTGAAATCCTAATGTAGGCCGATTTTTTTATTTATAGTACATTTTTTTACGAATGGAATCGAACGGGTGTTAGTCGAATAGCTAATCGTTATTGGTTAGTAGTGAGTGGTTTAGACATCCATTTTAAACAATTAACTAATAGCGATTAACGAATAACTATTTTTTCTTCGGCACAGGATCGTAGCCACTAGTTCCCCACGGATGGCAGCGTGCAATTCGCCTCATCCCAAGCCACATTCCTTTCAGTACGCCCCACTCTTGTATAGCTTCAATGCTGTATTGCGAACACGATGGCGTATGCCGACAATGTGCACCGAGCATAGGTGAGATCGAGAGCTGATAAAAGCGAATGGGCAGTATAAATATTTTTTTTAGCAAGCTTGTATTAAGTCGTGAGTTATGAGTCGTTAGACTTCAACTCGATCAAATTATTCTTTTTAAATTTCTCTGGGTTTCCTTTTGAAGCAGTATTACTCTATACTAAGGACTTGATACTTATTAACAACTAAATACTAGCTTTCAATCTCATAACTCATCTCTCCGTCCTTCCCGTCCTTCAATTGAATGCCGATCGCTTTGAGGTCGTCACGGATTTTATCTGATAATGCAAAGTTTTTGTCGGTGCGCACTTTCTTTCTAAGATTGATCAACACATTAATCGTACCGTCCAGCAGGTCATTGTTTCCTCCGGTTTCCTCTTTCAGGCCCAGTACTTCTTCCATCATGCCAATATAAGTCGATTTGAAGTCATTAAAAGTAGCGGTATCAATTTGATCTGTAAACAACACTCCGTCTTTGATCCGATTTATGGTTGAAGACATTTCAAAAAGAGTTGCAATCAATTTAGCCGTATTAAAATCATCGCTCATTGTTTCATAACAGCTTTTAATCATTCTCTCCATATTATTTGTGAGATCCAGACCATTGCTGCTTAATTGACTTTTTAAAGATGAAATAGGCTGAGTCATTTTTTTAATAAATGATAGAGAATTACTTATTTTCTTAAAACCCTTCTCTGCCGCATTCAATGCATCGTTCGAAAAATCAAGTGTACTGGAATAATGTGACTGCAACATAAAGAAGCGCACCGTCATCGGGCTGTAGCCCTTCTGCAATAGCGCATGACTACCCGAAAATAATTCCGATGGTAAAAATGAATTGCCGAGTGACTTGCTCATCTTCTGACCATTCACTGTAAGCATGTTCGAATGAATCCAATATTTCACCGGAGTTTTCCCATTGGCACCTGTCGCCTGGGCAATCTCACATTCGTGGTGTGGAAATTTCAAATCCATCCCACCGCCGTGCAAGTCAAAAGTTTCGCCCAAATATTTTGTACTCATCACTGTACATTCTATATGCCAACCCGGAAACCCTTCGCCCCATGGCGATGGCCACCGCATGATGTGTTGTGGCGAAGCTTTTTTCCAAAGCGCAAAATCAATTTTCTCGCGCTTTTCATCCTGACTGTCAAGGTCACGACCGCTTTCCATCAAGTCTTCGATATTTCTTCCCGACAAAATTCCGTAGTGATGCGATTGATTGTATTTTTTTACATCAAAGTAAACCGAGCCATTGACTTCGTAAGCAAGGCCGAGGTCAATTAATTTTTTTGTAATGTTAATTTGTTCTACAATATGTCCTGTAGCAGATGGTTCGATGCTCGGAGGCAAAATGTTGAACTGCCGCATCACCGAGTGAAAATCTTCCGTGTAGCGTTTCACAATTTCCATTGGCTCCAGCTGTTCGAGCCGTGCCTTCTTGCCGATTTTATCTTCGCCCTCGTCCACATCTCCCTCCAGATGGCCAACATCAGTAATGTTTCGCACATAACGCACCTTGTATTCCAGAAATCTAAAGTATCTCGAGATCGTATCAAAAGTGAGAAACGTGCGCGCATTGCCCAGGTGCACATAATTATAAACAGTAGGCCCGCACACATACATACCTACAAAACCCGGTGTGATAGATTCAAATTTTTCTTTTTCCCCCGAAAGAGAGTTGGACAAATGGATCGGATATTTTTCGTAAAGTTTCATTCGCGATAAGCAAGGTTCAAAATTAGCATTTATGTTGAAGTTTTGACGTGCCCTTCAAAAGCCAAAGCAAAGTTAGGCGGCCTGGTCCCGATGCCTATCGGGCCCATCGGGCTGTCGGTAGTCGCCACCTCACGCACGTGCCACATCGGGCTCCAACAATACCTCCATCCCTGGCCGATGAGCAATGCGCAAAACTCATCTTACGGAAAAAAGATTTGCCGGTTCACAGCAGGCACTTAATTAAGTTTTAATTAACAAATATCCGTGGTAACCTAGGCCTTTTACTACCATGAACAGGTTTCCAAATTGAAGATTTAATCCAGTTCATTCACCGAGAAAAAAGACTGATCGCACAGCGTCAAAATTTTGGTATTTAAAAAAATGCAGATATTTGACCCCGTTCAAAGAAAAAAATACCACATGTCGAAGAATTTAGTGATTGTAGAATCTCCCGCGAAGGCAAAGACAATTGAAGGCTATTTGGGAAAGGATTATAAAGTGGCATCCAGCATGGGACACGTGCGCGATCTCACCAAAGGCAATGGCGCCATTGATGTTGAAAACAATTTTGAACCTACTTATGAGGTCTCGCCCGAAAAGAAGGATGTAATAAAAAATCTGAAAGCGCTGGCCAAAGATGCAGAGATGGTTTATCTCGCTTCCGATGAGGACCGCGAAGGAGAAGCCATATCGTGGCATCTTAAAGAAGTGCTCGACCTGAGCGATAAAAAAACCCGACGCATTGTTTTTACCGAGATTACAAAGAATGCTATCCTGAATGCAATTCAAAATCCGCGTGGCATTGATATTGATCTTGTTAATGCGCAGCAAGCCAGACGTGTGCTCGACAGGCTGGTAGGCTTTGAATTGTCTCCTATTTTATGGAAAAAAATTAAGACTGGATTGTCAGCTGGCCGTGTTCAGAGTGTGGCCGTGCGACTGGTAGTTGAGCGCGAACGCGAGATTGATAAATTCGATGCCAAATCATCATTTAAAGTATCGGCTATTTTTGATTTGGGTAAAGGCAAGCAACTGGTGGCCGATTTGCCTGAAAAATTTAGTAGCGAAGAAGAAGCATTAAAATTTTTGGAGTCGTGCAAGGGCGCGAAGTTTAGTATCGGTGACTTGCAAAAGAAACCAGCAAAGAAGTCACCATCACCTCCGTTTACTACATCTACATTACAACAGGAGGCTGGCCGGAAATTAAGCTTCTCAGTTTCTCAAACTATGGTGGTGGCACAGAAACTGTACGAGGCCGGAAAGATTTCCTACATGCGTACCGACTCGCTCAATTTATCGGATGAGGCGGTTGCAGGAGCAACAAAACAAATTACTTCGGCATACGGAAAAGAATTTGTGCACACACGCAAATTCAAAACCAAATCGGCCACAGCACAAGAAGCACACGAAGCTATTCGGCCTACCGATTTTTCAGTAATGGATCCGGGCATGGACCGCAATGGACAGCGGCTATATGAATTGATCTGGAAAAGGGCTATCGCTTCGCAAATGGCCGATGCTGAACTGGAACGCACCACTGCAGTAATCACAATTTCCACTAACCCACGAACGCTAACAGCACAAGGCGAGGTAGTAAAGTTCGAAGGATTTCTGAAAGTCTACCTCGAGTCGCAAGACGATGATGAAGACGATGAGGAGAGTGGTAAAGTTTTGCCGCCACTAACGGTTGGTCAGGTTTTGGATTTGAACGAACTTTCAGCTACTCAAACCTTTTCGCGTCATGCTTCGCGATATACTGAAGCGAGTTTGGTGAAAAAATTAGAAGAGCTCGGTATCGGTCGTCCGTCAACGTATGCGCCTACAATTTCTACTGTGCAGAAACGCGGTTATGTGGTGAAAGAAAGCCGCGAAGGTGAAGAGCGAAAGTATCAGGTGCAGATACTTAAGCAAGACAAAATTACTTCGAAGGCAGAAACCGAAATCACTGGAGCCGAGAAAAATAAGTTATTCCCCACCAATATTGCCATGATCGTAAATGATTTTCTGGTGGAGCATTTCCCTGACATTACCAACTATTCATTTACTGCTGAGATCGAACAGGAGTTTGATGAGATCGCCAATGGGAAACTCAAATGGCAGAAAATGCTCGACGGGTTTTACAAACCTTTTCATAAAACTGTTGAAAAAACTGAATTGGTTGAGCGTTCATCCGTTCAGAATAAAAGTAAAGAGTTGGGGGTTGACCCAAAGACTGGAAAGAACGTGTATGTAAAACTCGGCAAGTTTGGCGCTTATGTTCAGGTAGGAGAAAATCCCGATGACAATGGCGGCGAGAAACCAAAGTTTGCAGCGCTAAGGCCAGGGCAGTTTATAGAAAACATTAAACTAGAGGATGCACTCGAGTTGATGAAGTTGCCGCGCGACCTTGGTCTGTTTGAAGAATTGCCGGTAGTAGCCAACATTGGCAGGTTTGGCCCTTATGTCTTGCACAACAAAAAATTTGTCTCCATACCAAAAGGTGAAGATCCTTACGTCATCACATCAGCGCGTGCTGTTGAGTTAATTCAGGCCAAGCGTGAAGCCGATGCGAATAAGACAATCAAGCTGTTTGATGAAAACCCAGACATTCAGATTCTCAATGGGCGCTTTGGTCCGTATATCAAAGCCGGAAAGAAGAATGTAAAAATCCCGAAAGGCAAAGTCCCTGCTGAACTGACACTTGAAGAATGTGTGACACTTGCGGCCAACGCACCCGAGAAGAAAGGAAGATTTGGCGGCGGCCGAAAGAAGAAGGAATAGTTGTCAATGGATAAAAACCTCTTTCTTCTTAAAGATTTCTCGCAACACGAGAGGATTGATTTCGATTATTTCTCTATTAGCTAATCCGATAACAACTTGCTTTTGTTTTTGCATTGGAAATATGCTTAGCTCATAAGTATGGCTTGCAATATCTTGCACAGTAATTTTTAATAGAGGCAGTTGTTTTATCAGGCTATCATATTCCTTGGCTTGGTCAGTTGTTAAAATCCTTTCCGCACGCAAAAGGGAAATGGCATCCAGATAATTATTGAGCTTTGTGGTGTCGACAGATGTAATACCATCAATTCCAAAGAACTTATCCTTGAATTGGACTTTAAAGTTCTGCCTGGTATCAGAAGGAAAAACTGATTCGAGAGTTTTAAAATTCTGCCAATTGAAATTAAATACTCTTTTGTCCCGCCAGTCGTTTGTCGGCAACTCGAAGATTGCAGCGACATAAACACGGTAGCCAGGAATTGTTATCACATAAGGCTTCTCATCTTCTAGTTGAAAATAGGTTTCGTTTTTTTGAGAATTGCCCTCGGTCCAAAACTCTTTGACCAACTGATCGGCTTCAAAACACGAGACCTTGATTCCGTTTTTATTGATTTCTTTTTGCAATGAGTCTCCTAAAGTGGCGGCAACTTTACGCTTGGCAACAGCTTGTTTTAAAGTAGCAAAGAGTACAGTGATCATCTGGCGGTCGGCTTCATGATTATCATTGACCATCCATTTTGTCCCGGTAAACCTTAAATCAGTTTTTCTGCCGGCAGACTCCAATTGAATGTGATCTACCTTATCTAAACTTTCAATTTGAAATAAAGTTTTATCGATCGATGAATTATTCCTAATGCTGTCAAAAGTAACTAACAATACTATGCAAGTCACGATCACGAGTAATGAAATGATCAGCCGTATGTTTCTTCTTCGTTGCATTAGAAACGAGCGTATTTTATTTTTCTGAAATAAGAGCGGGTAATCCCAAAAATTAGTAAGACAGCCAATGGCAACACCAGATTTGTGATCTGCCATAAATTTCGTTCGTTCTTTATTTTCTCTTTGTCCAACGGGCGAATCTTTACTTCCTTATTACGGGCATTGATGAGCCCGTTTTCGTCAGTGAGATAAGCAACCATATTCATCAATAAATCCTGATTAGCAAATGTGTATTGAGAAAATGGATCGAAGCCCAACGGTTGCGGTTTGCCATCGCGAGGGTTTACATCATTACGCGCCAGATCACCGTCTGCGATCACAATTACTTTTGTAGCCGAACTCTTTTCGAGGAAACCAGTTGCATCAACTCCCTCTGGCGCAAAACGATTTTTGTAAAGAGAAGTAAAACTCCCTTCGAGCAAATAGGCCAAAGGAATTTTTCCGTCATTGAAATTTCCTTCTTGCAACTGTTTTCGCAGGTCATCCACCCCAACTTTAACCGGCGCTGTCATCTTACGCGAATAAGAGGACGAAAACATCAGAGGCGTTTTTTTTACGCCTACAGCTTTCACTGTGTCGATACTGCTTACAAATTTGGTGAGGGAAGCATCCAGGTTTCTGGTAATTGCATGATCAGCATATTGATTAACCAACGGAAAGAACGGCCACTCGAGCTGCATAATCTGCGGGCGATTGCCGGCCTTACCTACTACGATTGGATATTTCCCTGACACGCGGTCTTCAATCAGGTCGGGATTGATGCGCACGCCATATTTGAAAAGCTGATCATCGAGGTTCAAGTTGTAGGGAAAAGCAAAATAATCATTGCGCGAAGCACTATCCATATTAGCTTCAAGTCGGTCGAGCATGAACAAAATTCTTCCGCCGTGCATCAGGTACTGATCGAGTTTGTATTTGTCGGACGGAGAAAATTCTTTTTTCGGCTTTGCAACGATCAGCAATTGATATCCCTCCACTCTTTGTTTTTTGGAAAGATCAACATGAAAAACATCGTATTGCTCCAGAAGTGCGTTGTTGAAACTTGCAATTTGTAAACTATCAAGTTCATCATGCCCTCGCACTAGCCCGATCTTTTTGCGATTGATGTTGCTGAGTTTATAAATAGCATTGGCCAATTCATATTCTGTTCCTTCAATTGATTGATTTAGTACCTGTTGGGCATTTTGCGCGCGGTTGCCTTTTAGTAACATCACGCCTTGCTCAATACCTTCGTATGAAATAACAGCTCCGGGAAACATGAATTTTTCAACCCGCTGGCCATTCTCTGTTTCGATCACATTCATCGGAGTGATTCCTTTGGAAGCCAGTTCGCTCATGAACTCATTTCTTGCCTTTTGACCTTGAGCTTGAGCCGGATCTGTAAAAATGAATTTGATTTTGTTGTTGGAATAAATCCGAAATTCTTCCAGAGTTTCGCGAATAGATTTTTGAAATCGTTTGAATCCAGGATTTAGATCTCCTTCCAGAAAGACTTCTACAAACACTTCATCATCGAGATTTTTGAGCAGTGTTATTGTCTGAGGCTTTATCGTATATCGCTTTTCTTCTGTGAGATCGATGCGAAAAAAATAAAGCGATGCCAACCCGTTCAGCAGTATTACAAATGCAATGCCATTAGCCAGTGTTAGTAAGTCGCCTGTTTTTTTACCGTTCAACATTGATTTTTATAAATAATAACGATCAACCAATAACTAATAACGAAAATGACGAACTCACCACTGCCGACTTCCGATCACCGTTTTCGCGCCAAGCAACATGAGCCCCGCAACGCTGAGAAAATAAATTACATCACGACTGTCAACTAATCCTTTACTAAGTGCTTCATAGTGATAAAGGATTCCAAATTGTTTTATCATCAATGCTGATGCACTCGAGAGTGTAGCAAGCGAATCAAAGCCGGTGTAAAAAATAAAACATAAGAACGCAGCCAGGATGAATGATACAATTTGATTTGCCGTAAGAGACGAAGCGAAAATGCCAATAGCACAAAACACAAATGACAACAGCGAAAGCCCGATGTAAGAACCAATTACTCCGGGGGTGTCAATATTACCTACTGGATTTCCTAGCCGGGAAATGGAGAAATAGTAAATGAGTGTTGGCAGTAGTGCCACCAATACCAATAGAAATGAAGCCAAGAACTTTCCGAGTACAATATCAAAATCGGTAAGCGGCTTGGTCAATAACAATTCCATCGTACCAAGTTTTTTTTCTTCAGCAAAGCTTTTCATTGTAATGGCCGGAATCAGAAAAATTAAAACATAAGGCCCCATTGAAAACAAAGTTTCCATATCCGCAAAGCCGTAATCAAGAACTGAGGTTTCGGGGAATACCCAAAGGAGCAGACCAATGCCGGTGAGAAATACACCAATTACCAGGTAAGCAATGAGCGAATTAAGGTAACTGTTAAATTCCTTGGCGAAGATGCGGATCATGCGATGACTTCAGATGTTAGGGACCTGAAAATTTCTTCCATCGAATTTTCTTCTTGCTTCAAACTGAGTAATGAAAAGCCTTTTTCTGTAGCAAAGCGAAGAAGTTCGGGGCGAATATCTATAGCAGCCTCAGAAAAAATCCTGAATTGATTTCCATCGACAACGATTTTCGTCACGCCAGCTATTGAGAGCAAGTCGTCTGTCAATACTTTCTCTTTAAATTCAACAACAATGACGTGTGTATTTTGCTTTTTGCCTGTCAAATTTTTTAACTGATCGTCAGCTACGATTTTCCCGCGATTGATTACGATCACCCGATCACACAAAGCTTGTACTTCTTGCATGATGTGTGTAGAAAAGATCACGGTTTTGTCTTTACTTACCTCTTTAATCAATTTCCTGATATCTACTATCTGGTTTGGGTCAAGACCTGAAGTAGGCTCATCCAAAATCAGAACTTCAGGGTTGTGAATAAGTGCTTGTGCAAGGCCAACGCGCTGCCGGTAGCCTTTTGAAAGTGAGCCTATCATTTTATTTTGTTCGAGATGAAGGCCGCACATCTCAATCAGCTCATTGACACGTTGTTTCAACAGGCCAGATGGAATTTTATAAACTTTTCCTATAAAATTGAGATACTCGTGTACAAACATGTCCAGGTACAACGGGTTATGTTCGGGCAGATAGCCTATAATTTTTTTTACTGAAATAGGCTGTTCGGCTACATCCAGATTACTTACCAACACACTTCCGCTAGTAGCAGGCAAATAGCCGGTTGCTATTTTCATGGTGGTGGATTTTCCAGCGCCATTTGGCCCCAGAAACCCTACAATCTCACCTTTATTTATTGTGAACGATATGTCGTCAACGGCTTTTTGAGAGCCGTAGATTTTGGTGAGATGGGTTACCTGCAGGGGCATGAGCGACAAAAATACAAATTGGATTCTGGATTAAACTCTTAGCTTCTGAACTTTGTTAAGAAGTTCTTAAACCACCAAAGGTAAGTTACCAAACGTTACCTTTGCCGATGTATTGCCATTGCATGTCAAAACAGATTTATAGAAATTTGTAGTCTTAAATAGTCAATTATGAAGACCTGTTTTATTTTATTTTTCACGTTGATTTCAACCGGTTTATTTTCACAGGCTGGATACAAAATCGACTTTACGGTTAAAGGTTGGAAAGACACCACCATTTATCTGGGCCATTATTATGGTGAACAAACTTACTTGAAAGATACGGCCAGGATTAATGGCAAAGGCGAGTTCTTCTTCGACAACAAAAATACCTTGCCACAAGGCGTTTACTTTTTGGTGCTGAACAAAAACAAAATTTTTGATTTTGTAGTCGGGAGTAGTCAGCATTTTAAAATGGAAACGGATGTAGCGGACTTTATCAAGAATATGAAAGTAACGGGTGATGACGATAATCGGTTGTTTTTTGAAAACATGGCATTCAATGTTGAGCGCAACAAGGAGGCCGAACCTTTTATTAAAATAATCAAGGACACTACACTTAAAGAAGATCAGAAAAAAGAAGCGCGAGCTGGATTCTCAAAAATCAACGAGAAGGTGATGACTTATCAGAAAGAAGTCATTGCAAAGAACCCGAATACGATGACAGCCCGCTTGCTTAAGTCCACTCAGGAAATTGTTGTGCCTGACCCACCCAAAAAAGCCAATGGAAGTATTGACTCCACCTTTCAATTGAAATATTACCGCCTGCATTTCTTTGACAATTTTGATTTGTCTGACGATGCGCTGATCCGTTTACCAAGGCCAATCTATCAGGAGAAACTCAAAGAATATTTGGATAAGCTTTTCCTTCCGCAGCCTGATACCATTACGAAAGTGATCAATCAACTGGCCGCCAAAGTGAAAAACAACCAGGAGACTTATAAGTATTTGGTTTGGAATTGCATGTTTATGTATCAGCAACCTGAAATCATGGGCATGGATGAAGTATTCGTTAACCTCTACGATAAATATTTTAAGTCGGGTGAAATGGATTTTTGGGTTAATGCGAAAATAAAAGAGAATCTGAAGGAGCATGCCGATAAAATCCGCGCTTGTATGATCGGTCGCACAGGCGCCAATCTGATTATGCAAGACCAGAACCTGCAGCCAAAGTCGATGTACGACATTAAAGCCAAATACACTATACTTTTTATTTACAACCCTGACTGCGGGCATTGCCGTGAAGAGACTCCCAAACTGGTAGAGTTTTATAATAAGAACAAAGCCAAATATAACTTCGAGGTCTTTGCAATTTCTACGGACACCTCAATGAAAAAAATGCGTGATTTTATTAAGGAATTCAAAACGCCATGGATAAACGTAGATGGCCCGCGCAGCTATATTAAAGAACACTTCAGCAAACTGTACCATTCAGATACTACACCAACAATCTTTATACTCGATGACAAGAAGACCATCATCGCAAAGAAACTGCCGGTAAAGCAACTGGACGACTTCCTTACCAAGCATGAAAAATTTTCAAAGTTGAAAAAAGCAAATGTGCCACCGAGCGCTCAAAAAGGCACTAGCGGCAGCTGACCAAGCCTTTAACTGAAATTTTTCTGGTCTTTGGTGCAACTATTTTGGTATAAGGAAGTATCTAATACAATAAATCACCCAACTTATGGCATTCAACCTCTTTGGTAAGAAAAAGAAAGAATTTAAAGCGGCTTGCAACATCACCCGTGAGCCACTTGAAACTGGTTTCGGCTACTTGCTTACCACAGCCCAGGTTATTTCTTCTAAGAAATATTGGGATTTGATAATGACTGAGCCTGAAACACTTTCTTATACAATTTCGCATTTCAACAATCAGCCCAATGGCACACAGATGCGTAATATGATCTTCGAGAAATATGCCTCAGTTGCCAAACCCTGGATGGTTTCTGACTCTGTTATTAATTATTTTGAAGTCGATAAGACCGAGGCGCGCAACAATGCAAAGAAATGGTGGGAGAGCGAAGGTGCTTTTGCTCCTGAAACAGTCGGCCCTGCTTCGCAAAAATTAGACAATGCTACTTTCACCAGTTTGAAAGACTATGCTGTCCTTGAGGCTGGTCGTGGAAAAGTAAATATTAAGCGTGGTTAATTCTTTCGCTCTATTGTAAACTGAACCAGTTGACGTAGCGAGGTTTTGTGTTCTGATTCTGGTAGCGAATTCAAGATTTCCAAAGCCATTTGATGATAGCGCTCCATGGCCTTTTGTGCATAATCAATGCCTCCCGATTTTTTGACAAACGAAATAACTTCTTTGACTTTTTTTGAGTTTTCACTTTCGTTTTTCACTAATCCGATAATTTTTCTTTTTTCCACCCACGAAGCTTTTGATAAGGAATAGATCAGGGGCAGTGTCATTTTCTTTTCCTTAATGTCGATGCCCACCGGCTTGCCAATCTCTTCTTCGCCATAGTCAAACAAATCATCTTTAATTTGGAAAGCCATACCCACATGTTCGCCAAACTTTCGCATGGCTTCCACCTGACTAGAATTTGCGCCTGAAGAACTGGCGCCAATAGCACAACACGAAGCAATCAAGGATGCTGTTTTTTGACGTATGATCTCGTAATAAATATCCTCAGAAATATCAAGGTGACGGGCTTTTTCCATTTGCATCAATTCTCCTTCGCTCATCTCTTTCACTGCTTGAGTACAAATAGACAATAGTTCGTAATCCTTATGTTCAAGGGCAAGGAATAACCCTCGTGTTAGCAAAAAATCTCCTACGAGTACTGCAATCTTATTTTTCCAAAGAGCATTCACTGAGAAGAAACCCCGTCTGTAATTGGAATTATCTACTACGTCATCGTGAACAAGACTGGCAGTATGTACCAACTCAATCAAAGAGGCCCCGCGATAAGTTGACTCATTAATACCTCCGAATACGCCGGCACTTAAAAAGACAAAGAGCGGCCGCATCTGCTTACCCTTACGCTTTACGATATAATTCATGATCTTGTCGAGCAGCAGCACACGGGTTTTCATCGAGGCGCGGAATTTATGTTCAAATTCCTCCATCTCCAGGGCTACCGGCTTTTTAATATCGTCTAGTCGCAAAGACATTCTTGCAATTATAGTCAATAGTCAATAGTCAATAGTCGATGGCGGGAGTATTTTTGCACAACGTCTAAAAAAACTAAGGACTGTGGACTGTGTACTATGGACTATTTGTTATTTTCGGGGCTATGTTATCTATGGACAAACAGTGGGAGCAGTTGTTTTTTGTAGCGATAGTTTTGGCTGTTACATTTATCCTGTCATTGCTTCTTCGGTTTATTGTCGGGCGTTTTATTCGTGGAGCAGCCCGCAAACTGAAAGTAGATCCAACCCGCTATAATTTTTTTAAAAATGCCGTTGATTTCCTGCTCTTTTTTGTAGCCATCATTGTCATCTTCAGGTCGATCCCCGCACTCCGCACCTATGGAACAGGCCTGCTTACAGGTGCCGGTGTATTGGCAGCCATCGTGGGGTTTGCCTCTCAATCTGCGTTTTCAAATATTATAAGTGGATTTTTTTTGGTCATCTTTAAGCCCTTCAGTGTGGGTGATCGCGTAAAGATCGGACAGTCCTATGCGGGTGATGTTGAGGATATCACCTTGCGCCATACGATAATTAAGGATTTTGAAAATCGCAGGGTGATTATGCCAAACAGTGTGATCAGCAATGAAACAATTATCAACTCTACCAGTACCGATGAAAAGATCTGCGTGTTTGTTGAAGTGGCAGTAGCTCTAAATACAAACCTTGACGAGGCAATCCGAATTATTCAGGGAGAAGCAATGAAACATCGATATTATATTGATAATCGCTCCGATCAGGAACTGGCGCGGGGTGAGCAGCCAGTGATGGTGCGCGTGCTTACTTTTTTGGATGCGGGTATTTTATTGCGTGCTTATGTATGGGCAAAAAATGCAACTGATGCGTTTGACCTGAAATGCGATATCAATAAATCCATTAAAGAGAAATTTGACAAAGAAGGCATATCACTCGCCAATATGCAATATCAGGTTTTGACAAAATCATCCTGACACTGTGAGAAAAAAAGCAAATGAGCCCTCATCAGATAAGTCGAGGATAATCCTTGAACTGTTGCAATACGATGAAAAGGAATTTGCATTTTATCCTGACCTGGAAGTTGACGAACTTTTAAAAAAGAAGCAGCCCAACCTTGTAAATTGGATCAATCTTGACGGCCTTCAGGATAAAGTGATCATTGATAAAATAGGAGAGCATTTTTCCCTTCACAGTCTGTTGTTGGAGGATATTACAAGCGAGCACCAGCCCAAGGTAGAGGAATACGAAGAATATCTTTTCTTCACCTTGAAAATGCTCTATCGAATTGAAGAACACACCATTGATTACGAACAGATCAGTTTTGTACTTGGCAAAAATTATTTGTTGTCTTTTCAGGAAAAGGAAGGTGACTTGTTCGGGCCTTTCAGGGATCGCATCCGGTTGGATCAGGGCCGGGTTCGAAAGAAGAAAGCCGACTATCTTTTGTATCGGCTGATTGACATCATAGTTGACAACTACTATACCGTCCTTGATGCCATCGGTCAACAAATTGAACAGATTGAAGAAGAAATTTATAAAGAAAAGAACCCTTCCGGCCAGGAGTTTAAGAAAATACAGCGGTTAAAAAAGGAACTTATCTTTTTGCGTAAAGCGCTTTACCCGCTGCGCGATGCCATGAGCAAGCTCGTGAAAGACGAAAGCGGATTTATTGACTCTTCCAATTCCCGTTTTTTTAATGACATCTACAATCATGTAGCGCATCTTATAGACTCACTTGATACATACAAAGACCTCACCTCCGGCCTAATGGACATTTACATCAACACGCTGAACACGCGTATGAATGAAGTAATGAAAGTGCTCACGGTGATATCCACGATTTTCATGCCCCTTACATTTATTGTTGGAGTTTATGGCATGAACTTCGAATTCATGCCTGAGTTGCATTGGCACTTTAGTTACCCGGTAGTGTTGGGTGTAATGGCGCTGGTAACGCTGGCAATGATTATCTATTTTCGATACAAGAAGTGGTTTTAGAGCAACTAAATCCGCCTTTCAAAAAGCTTAGGATTTGCTTGAAAAAACCTCGAAATCCTTCACTTTTCGCCACCGAAAATCCCCTGCTTTTCACTACCTTGGCGGTTCAAAAATTTTACCTTTTTAACTGAATTTTATTGTGGCTGAAAACACCGGAGATCCCCTCGAAAGACAGAGTATAATCCCTATCAATATTGAAGACGAAATGCGCGGCGCGTACATCGATTATTCGATGTCGGTCATCATTTCGCGCGCCTTACCCGATGTGCGTGACGGACTTAAACCCGTTCACCGACGCGTACTTTATGGTATGTTGGAGCTGGGCGTTAATTACAACAAACCTTACAAGAAATCGGCCCGTATTGTGGGTGATGTAATGGGTAAGTATCACCCACACGGTGATGCGTCCATTTATGATACAATGGTGCGTATGGCTCAGGATTGGAGCATGCGCTATCAACTTGTCGATGGCCAGGGAAATTTTGGCTCGGTTGATGGTGACCCTCCAGCGGCGATGCGTTATACCGAAGCGCGATTGCGCAGGATAGCCGAAGAGCTTTTGGCTGATATCAACAAAAATACAGTTGATTTCCAGCCGACTTACGATGACCAAAACACAGAACCAACCGTGCTACCATCGAAAGTGCCCAATTTATTGATCAACGGATCGTCGGGTATTGCTGTAGGAATGGCCACGAACATGCCTCCGCACAATTTGGGAGAAGTGGTGGATGGAATTATCGCCTATATCGACAATCGGGAGATCACCATTCAAGAGCTTATGAAGATCGTACTCGGTCCGGATTTTCCTACAGGAGGGATTATTTATGGATACCAGGGAATTCAAGAAGCATTCCTTACGGGAAGAGGAAGAATTATTGTTCGGGCGAAAGCCGATATTGTAACTGGCCCCAACGGCAAAGAACAAATCATTGCCACCGAAATCCCTTATCAGGTAAACAAGGCACAGATGATCGAGCGAACGGCTGTGTTAATTAATGAAAAGAGGATTGAAGGCATAAGCGATATGCGCGATGAATCTGATCGTGATGGCTTTCGCGTGGTATACGATTTGAAAAAAGACGCAATACCAAATATTGTACTTAACAATCTTTTCAAATACACACAACTGCAGTCTTCTTTTGGAGTGAACAATGTGGCGCTGGTAAAAGGTCGCCCGCAAACACTCAACCTGAAAGATCTGATCGTTCCTTTTGTCGATCACAGACATGAAGTAGTTATCCGCCGAACAAAATTTGAACTGGACGAAGCTGAGAAGCGCGCTCATATTTTGGAAGGCTACTTAATTGCTCTCGATCATTTGGATGAAGTGATTGCCTTAATTCGCAATTCTAAGGATCCCGAGGTGGCAAAACTTGGATTAATTGAAAGTTTCAAGCTTTCTGAAATTCAGGCAAAGGCAATTTTGGAAATGCGCCTGCAACGATTGACTGGACTTGAGCGTGAGAAAATCCAGAACGAATACAAAGAGGTCAAAGAATTGATTGCCAGGCTTAACGAGATTCTGGATAGTGAGCCTATTCGAATGGGCATTATCAAAAGCGAGTTGCTCGAGATGAAGGAGCGTTATGCCGATGCACGTAGAACTCAGATCGTGCACAGCGAAGAAGACATCACTGTAGAAGACATGATTCCCAATGAAGAAATGGTGATCACGATCTCTAATCAAGGCTACGTGAAACGCACTTCTTTATCAGAATACCGAACCCAAGGCAGAGGTGGTATAGGTTCCAAGGCAGCGGGCTCCAAGGAAGATGATTTCACTGAGCACCTGTTTGTAGCCCAGGCGCACAATTACCTGCTGATATTTACCGAATTCGGGAAAGTGTATTGGAAAAAAGTGTACGAAATCCCCGAAGGCAATAAAACATCCAAAGGCAGGGCGATTCAAAATTTATTGAATATAGAATCAGGCGACGGAGTTCGTGCCGTGCTCAATTTGAAAAACCTTCAGGACGAGGAATATCTTAATAACACCTTTGTAATTCTCTGTACTGAAAAAGGAATTATCAAGAAAACTTCTCTGGAAGCTTATTCACGGCCACGTGCCAATGGCATTACCGCTATTACCGTGCACGAAGGGGATCGCCTGCTTGATGCAGCACTAACAAATGGAAGGAATCATATCATTATTGCTAAAAGCGGAGGTAAGGCTGTCCATTTTAACGAATCTGATGTTCGCCCGATGGGTCGTACCGCTGCAGGCGTGAAGGGAGCCACACTGGAATCTGATCAGGATAAAGTGATTGGCATGGTCTGTATTTCACGCGAAGATGCTAACCTGCTGGTGGTTTCTGAAAAAGGCTATGGCAAACGCAGCGACATCACAGATTATAGAATTACTCACCGCGGCGGCAAGGGTGTGAAGACCATCAACATTACTGAGAAAACAGGCAAACTTGTTGCTATAAAGGAAGTGGTGGATAATGACGACCTGATGATCATTAATAAATCAGGAATAAGCATTCGCATTAGCGTTGAGGAATTGCGGGTAATGGGCCGGGCCACACAGGGCGTACGATTGATTAAACTTAACGATGATGACGCCATTTCCTCGGTAGAGAAAATACAGAAGATGGAAGGTGAAAATGGGATAGGAACAGAGGCAACAATTTAAAATAAAAGTTATTTTTACCTGTCAAATTCAAAAACCAG
>JABDGP010000050.1:0-11963 GCA_013285945.1 Bacteroidota bacterium
ACCAATGTCACCAGCACAGTTGTTCTTACAAGTGGTACAAGCCAGCAAATCGGCGGTACGTCAGCCCCTTCGTTTGCTAACCTTACCGTGAATAATTCGAACGACATAACGCTCACTGCGAGCACAACAGCAACTTCATCTCTTAGCCTCACCGCTGGCAGGATTGTAACAGGGTCGAATACTATGATTACAGCGGCCTCGGCGATCGTTTCCCGAACAAGTGGTTTTGTAGATGGCAATTTTAAAAAGAATGTAAACACATGCGGGCCCTGTTCCCTTACTTTTGAAATTGGCAATGGAACTGTATACGCTCCACTTCAATTAACCAGCCTTACGATTAGTACTGGCGGGTCGTTGACGGCATCGACTACTGCAACAGATGATCCTAACATAACTGCGTCGCTTATTAATTCTTCCAAAAGTGTGAATCGGTACTGGACCTTGGCAAATACAGGTGCTAACATAACCTACAACCCACAGTTTACTTATGATGCTACTGATGTAGATGGCGCAGCTACACCTGCTAACTTTAATTATGCGATACTTGATCCGGCAGCATTGACGTGGACAAATCCGGCGGCACCGAGCGGTACCCCAACGAGCACCAATTTTACAGCTTTAGCAGCTATTGCTGTTCCGGCGGCTGGTAATACAAGGCATTTTCAAATTGGAGAATCGGGATCAATACCCATAACAGTAATTAATCGATTGACCGGTACACAGAATTGGAGTGCTGCAGCCACCTGGATTCAAAGCAGAACAGGGAGTATTGTTACAAACGTTGCGAGTACTGCTGTTACCGGCACAGGTACACTATTCTTAACCGAGCTCGCAGTAAATGATGTAATCATGTTGCAAGCGGCCCCCGCCACCATAATTGGAACCGTTGCCAGTATTGCAAGCAATACCAGCCTGACGTTGACTGCAGTAGCAGGGAGCAGCACTGTTCCAGCCGGAGCTACCTTCGGCCGCGAACATGTTCCTATCTCGACAGATGCAGTGGTTATCGGAAACCCAAATAACGTGGCAACAACCAATATTCAATTGGACGTAAGTGCATCAGTTAATTCCATCACATTTACGGCACTAAACAGTGCTCATAGTCTTACTCATTTAACAACCAACTCACTTACCGTAAGCTCAAGTGTTACCATCAATCACCCGACCGCAGCCGTAACTAACGCATGGAACATTAATGGAGGAAGTGCATCATGCACTGCATTAGTTATTGGAAGTGCAACAGCTACTAACACCAGGATCGCTCAGGTGGCTTTGACTAGTGGATCCCTTAGCGCTACTAATATTACATTCAGTACAGCGAATTCGAATGGATTTGAAGTCACCACAGTACTGGACAATAGTGGTACGGGCCAAATTAACATGAGTGGTTCTTTCAACTTTACGAATAGCCGCGGAACGTTGAAAGCGCCTGTAGCTGCCGGTGGAAGCAACTTCAATTTCAATGGAAGTACTTCGACCCAAGCGATCCTTGTACCATCAAGCAATACGACAGCAGCCTGGGTTTACAGCACAATATTGTGTAATAATCCCTCTGGCACAACTCTGCTCTCAACCACAAATCCGGCATCAACCGCTTTATCGAATACCAATTTTACAGGCGACTTAAAAATTCAGGCTGGTACTCTCACCTCCAATTTGGCGATCTCAGGTGGAGGAACACGCACTTTTCAGATTGCTCCCGGAGCCACATTCCTAGTCAATGGCGGAGCCGTTGGATTAACGGGTTTTGGAACCTTTGATTTCGGAACAACAGCGCCGTTTGGTACTTTCAATTATTCTGTAAGTAATGGCACCACACCGCTGGTCCACCCCTACGGCAACCTGATTCTAGGTAACGGTCAATTTTACACAATGACCAACGCAGCTACCACGATAGCCGGAAGCTTAACCATAACCGGCAGTGCTACTATGGCGGGAACCGCAACCCCGGCCTCAACCATTACAGTTTCAAGAGACGTTACGGTAAATTCGGGAGCAGCTATTAGTGACGGGAATATATCCAGCATAAGCGTTGGAGGAAATTGGACTAACAACGGAACGTTTTCATTAAACAACAGTTCTGTCACTTTTACAGGAGCCGGTGTCTCCCAGCCTCAGATAATTTCCGGCAGCGGTGCTGACTCATTTACCAATTTGATATTGAATACGGCAGCTTCCACCAATACTGTTCAGCTTCAAAAATCAATTGCTGTAGGAAGTGTACTGACATTAACGCAAGGCGGATTAGACCTGAACGGAAATACACTGAATGTAACCAATCAGAGTACTTCGGCAATAACAAGAACATCCGGTTACATAAAAAGTGAAACTCAAACTTCCGCGTATGCACCTGTAGCGTGGACAATAAACGGGCAAACAGGAAGCTTCCTTTTCCCTTTTGGGAAAAGCTCTACAGAATATATACCCTTTACTTTCAATATTACATCGGGTGCAAACTTTGGTACAATACTAAGTGCGGCAACCTACGGTACAATAGCTAATAATACTCCCTATCCCAGCGGAGTCACTGATATTAATGCTAAAGGTGTAGATAACAGTGCCAATGTTGTAGACCGCTTTTGGATTATCTCCACCTCTGCAACCACCACAATACCTACTGCTACGATGACATTCACAGCAACAACCAGTGAAGTGGGGACAGTAACCAGTTTGGTGGCTCAGCAATGGAGCTCGGGCAATTTTTGGAATCCTGCCTTTCCGGGACAAAGCAATACCTCAGTATCTGCAACAGTGCCGGGAATTAATAGTTTCGGCATCTGGACTCTCGCTAATAGTAATTTTCCTTTACCTATTGAATTAGTGAATTTCAATGCAGCCTTGATGAATTCATGGGTGAGGCTAACCTGGTCTACCCTCTCCGAATTGAACAATGATCATTTCGTAATAGAACGAACCAAAGATGGTGTGGATTTCGAAACAGTAGGTTTGATAAAAGGAAATGGAACTTCATCGCAAACGCACAATTATCAATCGATCGACTTCTCTCCTTTTCTGGGGAAATCGTATTACCGGTTGAATCAGATAGATTTTGACGGACATAATCATTACTCGGAACTTATTGAAATCACTGTAAATCGTACCTCCTATGATATCACTCCAGTTCCTAATCCTGTGGTGGATAAAAGCACAATCTTTATTCCAGCAGACTTTAACGACGGTGACATTACAATTGAGATATACTCTTTGCAGGGATCACTTATCTCATCTAAACACCTTAGTGGGGCTTCATCCGTTGAGCTGCTGAGAAGCGAGATGCCTTCGGGAGTTTACGTTGTAAGAATATCTTCTGGATCGCAGGTGGCTTCCGCTAAGTTTATAGTACTCGACTAGCGAGGTCCGTTCAGAAGTAATTTCTTTACTACTTCCATTCCCACACTTGCTTTCTCTGTTATGAAGCTTATACTTGGAGTTGCTACTACGTCCGGTTTCCTAGGATCAATGATATATTTAGGTACTTCAAGAGACACATAATTGATCAATCCAGCTGCAGGATAAACTACCATCGAAGTACCAATCACCAAAAACAAGTCTGCAGATGACGCTACTCTCGTAGCAAAGTCCATCATGGGAACCATTTCACCAAACCATACAATGTTGGGCCGAAGTTGCGAGCCACGTTCGCATTTATCGCCAAGATTTAGTTCCCAGCCCTTGATTGGATAAACAAGCGAGGGGTCAAGAGTGCTTCGTGACTCGAACAAGCTGCCATGCAAGTGTTTCACATTCGTGGAGCCGGCTCGTTCATGAAGATTATCAACATTCTGCGTGATCACGGTCACATCAAAATCATCTTGCAACTCGGCCAGGATTTCGTGCCCGCGATTGGGTTTGGCTGCGAGAGCGCTTTTCCTCCGTTGATTATAGAATTCCAAAACCAGTTCAGGATTTCGCTGCCAGGCTTCGGGTGTTGCTACATCTTCAACTTTATAACCTTCCCACAATCCGCCGGAGTCGCGAAAGGTAGCAAGGCCACTCTCCGCACTTATACCTGCACCTGTTAGTGCTACAAGTTTCTTAGGCATTAACTACTTCAATTTCCGATCAAAGAAATCTTTGGAGGCGTTGAAGGCTTTTGTCCAGTCTTCATACCGAAGGAAGAAATGAATTTCATCGGGCAATACCAGTAACTCAACAGGCACATTCTTATCACGCAGCTTTCCCACCAAATCAATTGTCTGCTGAAAATTAACGTTACGATCATCATCTCCATGAACAAACAGCACAGGCGCTTTCCATTTTGACAGGTCAGAAACTGGTGATGATTTTAAAGCCAAATCTTTTTCATTTTTAGTCACCCCCCACAAATTGGTGGCATCCTGCCCATCAAATGACCAGTCGTGCACTCCATGAAAATCAACTCCGGCTTTAAATAATTCAGGATTTCGCGACAGGCCCATCGCAGTTAAATAGCCACCATACGAGCCACCCCACAATCCAATTTTGGTTCCATCAATTTCGGGCAAAAGCTGTAAGAATTTTGCCGCCGCCACTACATCCTGATATTCACTTGCTCCGCGCGGCCCCTGGTTTTGCGCTCTGCGAAAATCACGGCCATAACCAATGCCATCACGATAGTTCACCGATACGACGGCATAACCCTGGCTCGCCAGATATTGATTGAATGCGTAAGCGTTGCTATAATAATCACCATAATGGAATCCTAACAGCATCTGGCGCTGAGGGCCTCCATGCATGTACACTAAACCAGCTCGCTTGCCAGAAATCTTTCTGTCAATGAATAGCTGACCATGAATCGTCATTCCGTCAGCGGCTTTAAAAGTGACCTGTTCAGGCTTTACAAATGAAACTGCCGAAAATGAGGCGGCTTTTATAATGTTGACCGGCACCGTCGCCTTTTTTACCTCATCAATACGCGTCAAAACTTTTGAAGAATTGATTGTAGACCGGAAGCAATACAAATTTGCTCCGCCAAATGCGGGGTACATCTCGATGCCTTCTCCGGTAGTAACCGCAACTGGAGTCCCGCTCACAACATTGGATTTCCAAATATGTCTGCGATCAATATCTTCACGGTTGCCATCGAAATAAATATTTTGACCTGCGGCATCCAAACAAAACGTTTCAACTTCCCCATCGCCGGGTGTAATATCTTTCACATCACCCCCATCTGGATTCATTGAAAAAATATGATTCCATCCGGTATGCTCTGAATAAAATAAAATCCGGCTACCCGAAGTCCAACTCAGTGGCTTTGGAGTGCCTTGTGCCAAGCCTCCGTCGTCTGAAGGAGATTTCCAAATCATCTTACCAATCAGAGACTCTGCATCGGCAACCCAGATCGAAAACCGTTGCCCATCCAGATAATTTTTCTGTTCATTAATTTTTGCTCCATCAGCGCGAATAAAAGCAACCTGTTTCCCATCAGCAGACCAAACAGGAAAGTCATCATTACTAATATCGGGAGAAATCCATTTGATTTTTTTTGTGACCAAACTATAAATTCCCACAAAGCTATGATCACCTCTGTCGCTAGTGAACAGCACATCGTTTCCTAGTGGCGAAAATTTTGGGGTATGATTGCTGCCTCGCGCCACGAAAAGCTGCTTTGGAGCAGCGTTAATATCCAATCCTGTCTCATAAATTTGCCCTCCCTTCGCAAACAGAATTTTCAGTCCATCCGGGTAAAAAATGGGGCTATGCCCTTGAGTAATTTTTGAAGGTAAGCTTTTAGAGCTAAGGTCTTTAAAATAGATCGCCTGCTCAGTTCCTTCAGTTAAACTTGCAGGATTGGGGTTTTGACCTTGCCGGTTTGCCCCGCCGCCTCGCACAAAAATGATTTTTGTGCCATTGGGTGAAAAAGCCAATTGTGAAATTTCCTGTCCGTCATCCTGCTGGTAATCGGTAAGCGCACGTGGCAAATCCGTTCCGGTTCTAATCATTACATTACGCTTGCCGTGGTCGTTATTCACCCAGGCTATATTTTTTCCGTCAGCGGATGCCGTAAAACTGGACTCTATCGGATAGCTTAGAAATTGTTCAAGGCTGGTTTGGGCAAACGAGGCTTTGAAGCAAATGGCTATAAATATTAAAATGCTGTACTTCATAGTTGATTTTTTTTTGAAGTTAATAAATTCAGCTTTGTCGTGACGCTCTGATTTAACATTTTAACCCGAATTGAAACCCAATTTTGGGTGTGCCGTTAAGGACACTAATCCTTACTCCAAAGTGAATAAGCTCAAACAAGTTACCCTACTCCTGGCCTCACTTTTCATTATTGTTGCGGCTGTTGCCTCTGGCCAGTCATGCAGTTCAACCAAGACTCTATTTCAAAATAAAAATACAGAACAGTCTATTTCAATAATTCTTGATGATGAGGTCGATGATATAGATGCTGAGCAAATTTCCTGCATTTATCAATTACACTTCGTACAGATGACATTTCGGTTTGCAACCCTAAATCAACAATTCATTGCTGTAGCCAATCGTAGTACTTCTCCAATTCCGTTCTACCTAAAAGTCCAAAATCTGAGGATCTGATTTCACGCTTTTCATTTAGCTAATCAACTTTCAAAGCTGGTCGATTTTTCTTGTTTTCAAATTCTAAAAAATTAACCTATTATGAAAAGAACTATCATTTTTATAATGACCATGAGCTTGTGCGCATTGCTGTCGGCTTGCATTAGTACTGTACCCGCTGGCTACCGCGGTATTAAAGTTTATTTGCTTGGTAAAGGCGGAGTTGAGCAAAAGCAACTTGGCGTCGGAGCTTATCTGCATGGCTTCAACCAAAAGATTTACAAGTTTCCCGTCTTTCAGCAAAACTACGTGTGGCGTGATGAAGGTGATACCCATGGTCCAGATAATTCGATTAATTTCCAAAGTAAAGAAGGCCTTGACGTAAAGGGTGATTTCGGAATCAGTTATTCCTTGGTGGCAGATAGCGTGCCAGCCATTTTTCAAAAATACAGGAGAGGCATTGACGAGATCACCAACATCTTTTTGCGCAACATGGTACGCGATGCGCTCAATACTATTGCTTCCCGAATGCCAATTGAATCAATTTATGGTATTCACAAACGTGACTTACTCTTAAAAGTAGATAGTATGGTATCGAGGCAGACGAATAAGCATGGTATCATAATCGACCGCATCTATACCATTGGTGAATTGCATTTGCCTCCTTCAATCGAGTCTGCAATTAATTCCAAACTTGAAGCAAATCAGCGGTCACAGCAATCACAAAACGAAGTGAAGACAGTGGAAGCGGAAGCCAATAAAAAAATTGCGAAAGCGAGAGGTGATGCGGAAAGCCGGATAATTGAGGCTAAAGGTACAGCCGAAAGCCAAGTAATTGAAGCCAAGGCCGCAGCAGACATTACTAAAATAAAAGCTCAGGCCGATGCCGAATCCACGCGCGTAAATGCAACAGCTCAAGCCGAAGCAAACAAGAAATTATCCCTTTCTCTGAATAAAGAGTTAATTCAATATCGTTCGATTGACCGGTGGGATGGTAAACTGCCGCAAATCTCAGGGCAAAACACTCCATTTATTAATCTGAATCAGCCCAAGTAGCTTGTTTCCAGCTGGGATTTGATCGGGGTGATAGCGTCCCCGATCGGTCCCAAGCTTGCTTATTTTTAATCCAGAACGAGCAAATTGAGAGAAAGGAATTTTGTTTTCAGGATTCCTTTTTCTTTCTACCTTTACCCCTCGTTAAAACCACAAACCACTGATTTGCAATGAAGTTCATCGTTAATTCCAGTTATTTGCTCAAGCAACTGTCCAACATCAATGGAGTAATCACCACGAATCCCGTTGTACCTATCCTCGAAAATTTTCTTTTTGAAATTGATAAAAGTAAACTGACGGTTACGGCTTCGGACTTGCAAACTTCGATGATTACGGAAATCACCATCGAATCGAAAGAGAAAGGAAATATAGCGGTGCCTGCTAAGATCTTATTGGAAACGTTAAAAAACCTTCCTGATCAGCCAGTAACTTTCTCTATTGACGAATCTACGTACAGCATAGAAATCAGTTCAGACAACGGACGCTATAAATTAGCTGGTGAAAATGCCACTGATTTCCCTAAAGTTCCTTCAGTGTCAAGCGATTTTTCAGCTAATATTTCCACTGAAGTTTTGGCCCGCGCCATCAACAATACCATTTTTGCTACCAGCAGCGATGAGCTGCGCCCTGCCATGACGGGTGTTTATGTTAACCTTGGAGACAAGAACACTACTTTTGTTGCTACAGACGGTCATCGTTTGGTGCGTTATCGCCGTACGGATATCAAATCTGAAAACGGAAACACGATAATCGTCCCTCGCAAAGCATTGAATTTGTTGAAAGCCACATTGCCTACCGAGAATACCGATGTGAGTATTGACTTCAACGCAAGTAATGCATTTTTCAAATTTGGAAATATCCGTATGATCTGCCGGTTGATCGATGAACGCTACCCTGATTATGAAAATGTAATCCCAACGTCGAATCCTATCAAGATGACAATCAGCCGGACTGAATTGCTGGGGTCACTGCGAAGGATTTCAATTTATGCTAACAAGACTACGCATCAGGTACGTTTAAAAATCACTGGTAGCGAACTACAGGTTTCCGCAGAAGATCTTGACTTCTCTAACGAAGCAAACGAACGCCTTTCATGCGAACATGAGGGAGAAGATATTGAGATCGGTTTCAATGCACGTTTCCTCATTGAAATGCTGAGCAACCTCGATACCGACCAAATTAAATTGAATATGTCTGCCGCCAATAAAGCAGGGGTAATTTTCCCAGCCGAAAAAGAAAAAGGCGAAGACATTCTGATGCTGGTGATGCCAGTAATGCTCAACCAATACGCTTAATCGTTTTAATTTGAAATAAAAAAGCCGTCTCAAACAAGGGGCGGCTTTTTCTTTTGTGATGATTGACTTAAACTGTCTTGTGCATCATGGCTTTTTCTTTTCTTCTCTTTTCATCGATAGAAAATTTACCTGCTCCGAAAATAATAAAGACGATAAGCCCGATAAGTACAATCACAGAAATTTCAAGTTCCATGTGGTTGCCCAGAGACATAAACCCCTTTGGCGAATTAACCCAGATCACTGCCCCGATCAAAATTGGTAATTGAACAAAACACATAATGCGTGTAAGCAGGCCAAGTGCAATGAGTGGCCCGCAGAGCACGTGTGCAAAGACTATATAATGCGCAATTGAAGCGCCTGTATATGCCATGTTCATACCTTGAATGCTCATCTCCAGATTTTCAATATTGTTGAGAAAACTGAACCCTTTATAAGTGATATACAAGCCCAGCAGAATGCGAAAGAAATCTAAGAAGCCAGGGCGGTGAGAATTGCCCCAGTCCTCTACTTTGGTTATCATATTCATAACTCAGGGGTTTAAAACGCGACATACAAAGTTTAAGAAAAAATCGGGAGATTTTCAAGAGGAATGTTATCTACTGAGCCCAGTATTTAGAAGGAGTCTTGCCAATAATTCGTTTAAAAATCCGGTTGAAATTGGAGAGATTCGAAAAGCCGCATTGATAACACACATCCTCAATTGTTGAATCTTTATTGATCAACATTTTGCAAGCCTCGCTCACACGTACTTCGTTTAAAAAATTAGTGTAAGTCTTGCGTGTATGTAGTTTAAAATACCTGCAAAAAGCCTCTGGCGATAAACTGGCTTCCCGGGCTACCTCCCTGATATAAATCTGCCGGTGACTCTCACTAAAAGTAAATGACAAAATAGAATTCATCCGCCTGCTTTCCTCTTGTCTAAATCTATTATCGGATGAGATACTTAATGGTCGAGTCTTATTGGCTTCCGTTAACATCTTTAAAACAGAAAAGAAGAGTATGAGCCGGTTTAAGCCATTAGCCTTTTTTAACTGGTGAATCATGTTGCCGATTTCAATTCCATTTTTACCCATTACCCGCATTCCTAATAATGCCCTGGCTGTGAACTTGCGCACCATCTTCATTTCATCAAGCTCCCAAAAAGAATCGCTTAGATAATCTTCATTAAAATAAAGAGATAAAGCTTTCACAGTCAATTTACTTTTTGGGTCATAATAGCTCCTGTCGCTCCTAAACACGTGAGGCTGGCCACTTCCAATCACAAATAAGTCATTCGCGCCAAAACGGCCTACATAATCACCGGCTATCAAAGTACCCTCTCCTTTTACAATCAACATAATTTGAATCTCCGCGTGCTGGTGCAACTGATCATAAAACCGACGTCCACTGTCTTCCTGAAAGCGGAAGGCTTCTTTTCTAATTTTTGGCACCTTAAAGTCAACTACTTTCATTCTTCGTATTCTATTCGATAAAATTATGAAATATCAAAATAGTATCAGTATCGGATATTATTTAGTGCTGTCCACTCTCCCCTAGCTATTACATTTGTCATGCTTAAACATGAAACTGATATGACTATTAAATGGAAAGGCGTTTTTCCGGCATTAACCACCAAATTTACCCGGGACGATAAAATTGATTTCCCATTGTTTGAAAAAAACCTGAGGGCACAGCTAAACGCTGGTGTTGACGGGATCATCCTTGGCGGAACGCTCGGCGAAGCTAGCGTGCTGAGTAATGATGAAAAATTCTCACTGGTGAAATTTGCAGTAGAAAAGGTTAGCGGCAAGGTACCTGTGGTTATGAATATAGCCGAAGGCAGCACGAGGGATGCAATAAAGCTTGCAGACGAAGCCGGAAAGTATGGTGCCAACGGCCTGATGATGTTGCCGCCTATGCGATATAAATCGGACCACCGCGAAACGGTTGCTTACTATAAAGCAGTGGCCCAATCGACTGATTTACCAATTATGGTCTACAATAACCCGGTAGACTACAAAATAGAAGTCACTCTCGATATGTTTGAGGAACTAGCTGCCGAAAAGAATATTCAAGCCGTAAAAGAATCTACACGCGATGTATCAAACGTTACACGCATGATCAATCGTTTTGGGGACAGGTTTAAAATTTTGTGTGGAGTAGATACGTTGGCTATGGAGGAATTGCTAATGGGTGCTCACGGCTGGGTAGCGGGATTGGTTTGCGCATTTCCGAAAGAAACCGTAGCAGTTTATCAATTAGTGAAACAAAGGAAAATTGATGAGGCTTTAAAAATATATCGTTGGTTCTTGCCTCTGCTTGAACTGGACATCCACCCAAAATTAGTTCAATACATAAAGTTGGCGGAGCAGGAGGCTGGAATCGGATCAGAGCAAGTACGCGCTCCACGACTTACACTTATTGGCGAAGAACGTGAACGCGTTTTGAAAATTATCAGAGACGGAATTGCCAATAGGCCGAACTCAGGAGATTTTACAAACGAACTTATAAGATCAGAATCGATGAATTAAACGCAAAAGGTTATGGAATACAAAGATGCAACTTCAAAGGAGGTCGACGCAGCGCTTCGGGAGGCTCACATTGCTTTTCTTTCATTTAAAAAACTTAGCGGAAAAAAAAAGGCCGAATTTTTACGAGCTATCGCCGATGAGATTGAAGCGTTGGGTCAGGAGTTAGTGAGTACTGCTATGCGCGAAACAAATTTGCCGGAGGCCCGCATAATAAGCGAACGCGCCCGCACCACAGGCCATTGCCGGATGTTTGCCAACCTGGTAGAAGAAGGCTCTTGGATTGATGCCCGAATTGATACAGCGCAGCCCGAGCGAACGTCTGGGCCCAAACCCGATCTCCGAAAAATGTCAGTGTCTCTGGGACCTGTAGTTGTTTTTGGTGCAGCAAATTTTCCTTTAGCTTATTCTACTGCCGGAGGCGATACAGCATCTGCCCTTGCAGCAGGTTGCCCTGTGATTGTAAAGGCGCACCCTGCGCACGCACAAACCTCGGAACTGGTTTCAAATGCAATCCAAAAAGCAATTGAAAAAACGGGGATGCCCAAAAATGTATTTCAGCATTTGCACGGAAAAAGTTTTGAAACTGGCCAGGCATTGGTTACACATC
>JABDGP010000050.1:11973-23227 GCA_013285945.1 Bacteroidota bacterium
AGGTTTTACAGGTTCCCTTGCAGGAGGAAAAGCATTATTCGATTTGGCTGTTAAAAGAGATGAGCCAATTCCCATCTTTGCAGAAATGAGCAGTATCAATCCTGTAATTCTATTACCTGAAAGTCTTGAAAAAGATTTTGAAAAGACTGCCGTGCTGCTAGCAGGTTCTATTACTCTTGGTGTGGGGCAGTTTTGTACAAACCCCGGCTTGATCATAGCAATTGAAAATGAAGGTCTGACTAAATTTACTAGAAGGCTTTCGGAAGAAATTAAGAAAGCACTTCCCGGTACAATGCTTCATCAGGGTATTGCTGACAATTACCATAAACGACTCACTCAAACTCTGACGCAACCGGGCGTAGCAATTGAAGGTGAGTCGGTCAAAGGAAATAGTAGTCAGGGTGAATCGTTGGTAGCTTCGGTGAATGCTTCTCAATTTTTAAAGAACAATTCTCTTGCAGAAGAAGTCTTCGGGCCTTTCTCATTAATTGTAAAATGTAAAGATCTGGCCGAGCTTCATTCAGTAATCAGTCATGGTCATGGCCAACTGACGTCAAGTGTTATTGGTCGAGAAGATGAAATTGAGAAACACAAAAACCTGCTTAATGTATTAATTGAAAAAGCTGGTCGTCTGGTTATAAATGGCGTTCCCACAGGAGTTGAAGTCTGCCCGTCGATGCAACATGGTGGCCCTTATCCTGCCACAACCGATTCCAGGTTTACTGCTGTCGGTACAGATGCGATCAAGCGCTTTGTCCGGCCTGTATCATTTCAAAATTTTCCAGATTCATTATTGCCTGATGAATTGAAAGAAGGCAATCCGCTTAAGATTTGGAGATATCGAAATTATGAATGGACAAGAGGTTAAACAGCATGAAAACATTTTTCTGTATTGATGCACATACGTGCGGTAATCCTGTGAGGCTGGTTGCCGGCGGTGGGCCGATTTTACAAGGTGAGAACATGAGTGAAAAGCGTCAGCACTTTTTAAAGGAATATGATTGGATAAGAAAAGGTTTGATGTTTGAACCGCGAGGCCACGACATGATGAGCGGAAGTATATTATACCCGCCATCAGATCCGGCAAACGACATTGGAGTATTGTTTATCGAAACAAGCGGGTGCCTGCCCATGTGTGGCCACGGTACTATCGGTACAGTTACCATCGCAATAGAACAAGGCTTGGTCGTCCCAAAAAAGAATGGGCACTTAAATCTTGAGACACCGGCTGGGCTTGTAAAGGTAGAATACAAACAAGAAGGCAAAAAAGTAAAGTCAGTTAAGATCAGGAATGTAAAAGCTTATTTAGCTGCCGAAAGTATTTCAGCTACCTGCCCTGGTTTAGGAGAATTCAGTATTGATGTTTCCTACGGAGGAAATTTTTATGCTATTGTCGACCCACAAAAAAACTTTCCCGGGTTGGAAGAATTTACTGCAGATCAATTGGTGAGTTGGAGTCGGGAGTTGAGGAAAGATATTAATTCAAAATACACTTTTGTTCACCCCGAAGACCCAACGATCAACGGATGCAGTCACATTTTGTGGGCCGGAAAAACTCTTAATCCAAACTCAACTGCGCGCAACGCAGTCTTCTACGGAGACAAAGCAATAGATCGATCACCTTGTGGCACGGGCACCTCTGCGCGAATGGCACAATGGTTTGCCAAAGGAAAGCTTAAACCCAATGAAGATTTCATTCACGAAAGTATAATTGGCTCAATATTTACCGGACGAATTGAGGAAGTGACTGAACTTGCCGGTAAACCCGCAATCGTACCGAGTATTGAAGGCTGGGCTAAAGTCTACGGTTACAACACGATCACCATCGATCCTGATGATGATCCTTATGCCTATGGGTTTCAAGTATTATAGAATGGCAAAAATCGGAATCATCGGAGGCGGAATCATCGGGTTGAGTTCTGCTTACTATTTACAAAAGTCAGGTCATCAGGTAACAATCATTGATCAAACAGATTTGAAGAATGGCTGCTCATGGGGCAATGCCGGCATGATTGTGCCAAGTCACTTCATTCCATTGGCTGCACCCGGTATGATTTCTAAAGGCATTCGCTGGATGTTCAATTCTTCAAGCCCGTTTTATGTCAAGCCGCGATTGAATAAAGACCTTATCAACTGGGGTTATAATTTTTATAAAAAATCGAACCAGGCTCAGGTTGAAAAGTCCGCTCCGGCTTTAAAAGAGATTAGCCAACTTAGCAAGTCAATGTATCAGCAGTTATTCAAAGAGTTGCCGTTTGATTTTGGCTTTCATGAGCGTGGACTATTGATGTTATACAAAACGAAGGAAGTGGAGCATGAAGAGCACGAAACAGCACGACTCGCAAAACATTACGGTATTGACGCACATATTTTATCTTCCGATGAAGTACAACGTTTGGAGCCTAATGTAAAAACAAGCGTGTTGGGTGGGGTCTATTTTCCCGGCGATGCGCACCTCACCCCACAATCTCTGGTTACTGGACTCATAAAGCTATTAGACGGGAAAATTTCTTTCCAATTCAATACGGAAGTAACGGGCTTTGAACTTAACAATGAAACAATAAAAACCATCATCACCGACAAGGGTGATTTCTCATTTGATGAAGTGGTTGTTGCCTGCGGTTCTTGGTCAGGGCTTGTTGCAAAAAAATTGAAGCTTAACTTACCCATGCAAGCGGGCAAGGGTTACAGTTTCACGCTTCCAGATGTTGAAAAGAATATTCACATCCCCTCGATTCTGGTAGAAGGCCGGGTAGCCGTTACACCTATGGGAAATTCGCTCCGCTTTGGCGGAACCATGGAAATCAATGGAATTGAACATGCAATCAATATGAACCGTGTGAAGGGCATTGTGAGCTCGATTTCAAACTACTACCCCGAAATGAAAGTAGAAGTGCCGCCTGTTGAAAAAGTATGGCATGGTCTGCGACCTTGTTCACCCGATGGTTTACCGTACTTAGGAAGAAGTACAAAATATTCAAACCTGATTCACGCTAGTGGTCATTCCATGCTTGGCATAAGCTTGGCGCCTGGTACGGGAAAACTTGTTTCAGAAATTGTTAATGGAGAAACCTTGAGTATGAACTTATCTGAGTTTGCACCCGAAAGATATTTGCAGTCTCACTGATCATCTGTAACAAATGCCTTTAAAGGGGCAAATTTTGCAAGCCTCCTCTTTATTAGTTTGGTCGAAGACCTCGTTCGGGTCAAAAATCTCTTCAAGTAAACGCTGCAGGTAGCTTTCAAATTCCTGGAATACACTCGCAGCATCCAAAAGGTATTCGCCATCCATTTTTAATCCAAAATAAAAGTCGTCATCAAAAAGGTTGTTGCGGTTGATCAGGCCGGGAACAATCCTCTCGCCATTCAATAAATTGTTATTTTGATAAAGTAGTGCGTACAATAAAGTTTGAAACGCGGCTTTGTTTCGATCGCCTTCGCGAGAAAAAAGAGAGGCTATGCTTCTAAATTTCAGTTCGTCTTTACCAGTTTTGTAGTCAATCACCCTAATCTCATCTCCTTTCCTGTCTACCCTGTCGATTGTCCCACCCAATGCTACAAAGCCCGGAGCATGGCTAATCTTCATATTGTACATCCATCCGTTTTGCTCCAAGGCTTCAACAATGAAAGGTGTTTGCTCACGATCAACCTCGGTGATACGCAAAGCAAAACTCTTAACCACCTCCCGAACTACTACGCGTTGGCCTTCATAAATTACTTTATGACCTGGATCCAAATAATAATTCTTAATAAAGGCATCATCTATAAAACGCTCGATTAGTTGCTCAGCCTTATCAAAATCACCATGTTCAATTAACTTACTTTTTTTCCGCTCAGTCAGGTGGCGATAAAAATGTTCCATTACTACGTGTAAAATATTTCCAAGCACCCTGGCGTCAATCTCTTCTTCAACCTTGAGAGGCTCCCGAATGCGTTCAAGATATTGAAAATAAAATCTCAGTTTACATTCAAGGTATATGTTCAGCGCTGATGGCGAGAGGCCGCGGGAGCGCAGATTACCTTCGTTGAGTCGCGCCAGAGCTCGTAAAACATTTTCGTCCTTATGAATGATAATTGGTTGCGGCTGTCTTGGTTCGGCAGTATTGTGCAAAACATGCCGCTCAACCTTCAACTGACTTTCATACAGCAACTGCTGCAAATAACGGCTCATCTCTCCCTGGCCGAGCACATCGGGTTCAGAATTGTAAAACAGAAAAATATTTTGCGATCGTTGAATGGCTCGATAAAAAAGATAGGCATAAATAGAACCTTGATGCTCGGGGGTTGGCAAGCCATACGCCCTACGAATATTGTAGGGAATGTAAGAGCCGCTGTTACTTAGCGAAGGGAGCATTCCCTCGTTGAGCGACAAAATAAAAACATTTTTAAAATCAAGATTGCGGCTCTCAAGCACGCCCATCACTTGCAGCCCTTTCAGCGGTTCACCCGCAAACGGGATTTTTTCTAACCGGGCGTACTGCCGGAACAATCGAAGAAACGACTTTAATTGATTAGTTGTAAGTTCAGTGGAATCCGGACTCCAAACTGCCTCCAAACGATTGAGCAACTGAATTCCTTTCAAAACATATTCTCTGTCAACCCCCTCCAGTGCCGGTAAGTCAGCGATTTCATTCAAAATATCTAATGTGTACCTGGTGATCGACTCAGGTCTTGAAAAGAGTAACTCATGCAAACGCAATTCTGATGACAAGAATTCTCTCGGAACCGAAACCCAGTTGTGTTTAACTATTTCTTTAATCTTGCTATGAACTGTGGCAGCACCGGCGGCAGTTACGTAGGGATGTGACAAAACCGCCTGCGCCTGGTGAAAATTGAAAAAATCTTTCCTTGAAGATGTTTGAAGCTCTATAAGGATTTCCACTAGATTATAAACCGGTGAACTCGCCAAAGGAAAACCCATTGTTACATTGAATTTTTCAAGCTCACCTGAAATACTATGCAATACCGGAGACAATAATTTTTCATCTGGAAGAATAATGACGGTTTCTTCGGGAATTATTCCTTTCTGTAATTCATCAGCCAATATTTGCGCCATTGCTTTGACTTGGCCTACTGGTTGCGCTGCGCTAAAAAGTTTTGCTTTTTTTTCATGGCGAAAGAAATCAGGAACACTGGAAGAAAATGTTTTTCTCAATACAGGATGCTCCATGTGCGAGCGAAAGAAACTTCCAGCTTCCTGCTGCACGTCATTGACATAGTATTGATCGGTGTCCCAGCGGACGTGCGCCATGCCTTGCTCTACAGCAAAAGAAATTATCGTTTCTTCCGCTTTTGTCAGCGCATTGAACCCTGCAAACCACAAACATTTTTCACTGCCAACAGGATAAGGAAGAAGGATTTTTCTAGAATCAATATCTTCAGCTATGGCTCGATGAAGCATCCCTTCGTAAGCCAGTCCTTCTTTAGAAAGACTGTCTTTAAAACTCTGATATAATGGATAAAGCCTCCGCCAGATATCAATAAATTTCTGTTTGTTAACCGACTGCTCTGAATCAAGATTGCTCCAAAAGCTTTCAAGGAATGCTATCTGTTCTTCAGTGAGGTAGTCAAGGCCAGAATCAAGCTCCTTCAAATACGTAAGGTCGGAAAACAGGTTTTTTGCATTGATTAAATATTTGTCGGCCTCATCAAAATCTCTCAGCAGCATTTCGCCCCACATAAAAAACTGGTCGAAAGGCTCTGCATCACGGCCCATAACCTTGTAATAAACTTGGTGCAACCGAAAAACCAGTTCCAATTTATCGGGTACTTGCCATGGCGAAAGTCCGGTAACTAAATCTTCAAACGTTAAAAGCTTAGGAGAAAATACTGGCTGAGAAATTGATTCTCCAAGATACTTGCGAAAGTAAAGCGCAGCCCGGCGGTTGGGAAACACTACAGTGATCTTGGAGAGATCAGCATGATTGTTACAGATTTCTTCGGCCAGTTCCTGAAGGAATGCTTTCATTATTCTTTACGAATAGCAATTAAAATGATTTGAGCCATAAGATCAAATTAAATTGAAAGGCAGCCTATCCTAGATTATAAGTACTCGGCAGCAGGCATTTTCCTTTTTTGAATTATCTCCCAAGAAACGCTAAGCCGGCTAAAGTCTAAGATATAAACTCTGAGTTGTTGAATCACTCCGCCAGCACCGGCCTGCTTTCAATTGACTTTGCGGCAGCTTCTAGAATCTCGAATGCGCTTTCGGCCATCCGGTTTTCAGTATCAAGGGTTGGATTGACTTCCACAATTTCGTAGGCACACACTCGCGGATCTTTGCAAAGCTCTCCGTTGAGCGTTTTCGATTCCTCGACAGTCAAACCATTTGGAACAGGCGTGCCGGTGCCGGTAGAAAAACGGCTATCGATGCTGTCTACGTCAAAAGAAACATATATCAGGTCACAATGATCGAGCATATTCAGCGCACGCTGTGCCATTTCGGCTGCGCCTTTCTTTTTTACATCTTCTACTTCGATGAAGTTGATGTTGAATTTATTGATGAGGTAATTTTCAGGCTTCTCTAAATCACGAACGGCAATGTAAACAAGGTCTTCTGGGTTGATCTTTGGACCAGGAATACCGACATTTTTTATCTGCTCCCAGTAATCAAGCGTTTCACCACGAGGATCGTTCACTTTGCCCTCCAGATTATCAATTCCGAAAGCCATTGCCAAAGGCATTCCGTGCATGTTGCCAGATGGTGTTGTAAACGGTGTGTGCAAATCCGCATGAGCATCAATCCAGATCACTCCCAATCGCTTTTTAGGATAAGCTTTCTTAATTCCCGCAATTGTGCCATAAGCTGTGGAGTGATCGCCTGCCATAATCAGTGGAAAAAAATCATCAAACAACTGCTCATACACTTCAAGGCAAACGCGCTCTTCCATAACCAAAACACCATCAATGAATTTTGCGTAGGCATGTTCAGCACCATCAAAAAGGAGTTCATTTACATTTTCTACCTCGATAGAGTCGTATTTTTTAAACAAATCTGACTTCAAATCAAGACTGGCAATCTTCATCGCCTCAACGCCCAGACTGGCGCCACGGGTTCCGGCACCGATTTCGGACTTCACTTCGATGATTTTGATCTCTTTCACAAAAACTGGAATTAAAATAATGTTAACTAATAACGAAAAGCGAGAAACAGCAGGCAGAAATAGCCCGAAACTTAGAAGTCGGGCAATGCGTGGGCAATCGCGAAAATCCGGAAAAAAAAGTGGTTGGTCATAACCATGTATCTTTTGCAAAGATGGCAAATTTATTAGAATATTGCATTCTTCGTTAATCGTTAACCGTTGTTCGTTAATCGATTACACTAGCGGATAACGATTAACCATTAACTATTAACGATTCGGATGAAGAGTTACAGGGAGTTGATAGAGCAGACTTTTGAGTTTCCGCAACGGGAATTTAAAGTACGTGAGCACGAATTATTATTCAACGATGTGCCTTTAATGGATGTCATCAAGGAGTACGGCACGCCCTTGCGCGTTACCTACCTGCCCCGAATCAGTGAAAACATTCGCTTTGCGCAATCTGCCTTCAACAATGCGATGGAGCGCTTCAAATACAATGGCAAATACACCTATTGCTACTGTACAAAATCTTCACACTACGACTTTGTACTTGAGGAGGCTCTTAAAAACGATATCCATATTGAAACTTCCTCGGCTTTTGATATTCCCATAGTACGAACGCTTTATAATCGCGGCAAAATCTCAAAAGACACTTTTGTTTTGTGCAATGGATTTAAAATGCCAAAGTATAAGGAATACATCACGGACCTCCTCAACGACGGATTCAATTGTATTCCTATTCTCGACAATCTGAGCGAGATTGAGCACTACGAAAAGAACGTTACCAAGCCATATCAAGTAGGCATTCGCGTAGCGGCCGATGAAGAACCAAAATTTGAGTTTTATACCTCACGCCTTGGCATCCGCTATGGCGACATAAATACATTGTATAAAGAAAAAATCGAACCAAGCAGCAAGGCTTCACTGAAGATGCTGCACTTCTTCATCAATACAGGTATCAAAGACACTGCTTACTATTGGAGTGAACTCAGCCGCTTCATTTTTAAGTATTGTGAAATGAAGAAAATCTGCGATTCGCTTGATTCCATTGATATTGGTGGTGGTTTTCCGGTAAAACAATCACTCACATTCGCCTACGATTACAAATATATGATCGAGCAGATCGTGGAGAACATCAAATGGATTTGCGAGAAGAACAATGTGGCAGTTCCCAATATTTTTACTGAGTTTGGCAGTTTTACAGTAGCCGAAAGCGGAGCAGTGCTTTATTCAATGGTAGATCAGAAGCTGCAAAACGATAAGGAACTTTGGTATATGATTGATGGCTCGTTCATCACGCATTTGCCCGATGTTTGGGGGCTCAATCAGAAATACATTTTATTGGCCGTAAACAAATGGGATGATCCCTTTCACAAGGTAAATATTGGCGGTCTTACGTGCGATAGTCAGGATTACTACAACAGTGAAGCACACACCGGCGAGGTTTTCTTACCGATGATTACAGATGAGGAGAAGCTATTCATTGGATTCTTTCACACCGGCGCCTATCAGGAGTCGCTGGGCGGTAACGGAGGTATTCAGCATTGTCTTATTCCTGCGCCAAAGCACGTATTAATTGACAGGAATGAGGATGGCGAAATATCTACCGAGCTCTTTGCGCCTGAGCAGACCAGCGAAAGCATGATGAAAATTCTTGGCTATTCCGATAAGGAAGAAAACGCTAAAAAAGAAGAGCCGGTGAAGGTACATGCTACACCGGCCCAAAAAATGTCTTAATCTATTCTTACTACTTAAGTTTTTCGTCTTAAGTCCTTCATCAATTTCTCCCGAACATTCCTTTGGTCTCGGTAAAGTCAGATGGAATGGTAAAGTCAGAGGCTTTGAGTGATTCCTTCTTAATTTCAGTTACTTCCATCACCGTGCTGCCTTGTGGAGTACTTGATTCGATTCGTAATGGCACACCCTCCATGCCTTCATAAAAAAGCGATTGGCCACGTCCCACGCGCTGCTTAGCCATTGCTTTCACATCAATATCTTTAATATCAGTGGTTGTCCATATGTTGCTGGTAATCGTTTGGCCGCGCTCACTCATTGTAATAACGTACTTGGTACAGTTATAATTAAGGATCTTCATAGTTTCAGAAGTCTTGGTGACAGTTGGCTGCGGGCCGGATGCAGCGCCCTGTCCTCCGCCACCTGAAGGCATTACCATATACGTTTTCTTGTCACGATCGAGGCGTACTGTCTGATCTTTGTCTTTCTGACGAAGCATCTCGCCTGCCATCATACCGCCTTCCATTATAGTTAAGACATTTCCGTCTTTCATTTTTACCGTAAATCCTTTAGGCATCATGTTGCTCATCATATCACCGCTTCCACCTTGCTGCGCCTTCATCATATTTTCCATTTGAGCTTTCATGGCAGGGTTGCTTTCCATCATAGCCTTGAATTTAGGGTCATTCATTTTGTCCTGAAGTTCTTTCATCTTGGCTTGATTGGCCGGGTCATTCATTTTTTGCTGGCCCTCTTCCATTTTCGCTTTCATAGCGGGGTCAGTTATCTCCATCTTCATAGACCACTTTATTGTGCCTTCAAAGCCTTGTGCCCACACTTGCGATACGGCTAGCGTGAGCATGGCAATCATTAATTTCTTCATAGGTTTTTGGTTTGTTAGTTGTAATACTAAAGGTAACAAAGAAAATTTACAGGCAAATAAGACAGCACTCAGCCAAACATCTGATTTTTTCGATTTGTTAATGAATGATCATTAATAACCACATGCTCACCAAATCTGCTTGTTAATTGACTTCTCTCTATTCATTAAAAGATAACACTTAACTTGCAACATGCATTTTAAAATCACCAGCGCCCAAAATCCTAAAATAAAGAGCCTAATGGCGTTGGAGAAATCGCGTGAGCGAAGGAAACAACAATTATTTATCATTGAAGGCAAAAGAGAGATCGAGTTGGCAGTGAATGCCGGTTATAAGATCGGGAATATCTTTTTTTGCGATGAAATAATCAGCCAGAACGAAATACCGGACAAACTACAAGAAGACAAACTTATCGTCCCTGTTGCCAAGGAGGTATTCGATAAAATTGCCGTACGTGAAAATTCAGGAGGAATGATTGCTGTTGCTGAGCAGAAACCACATTTACTTTCTCACGTCAGGCTGCGTGAGAACCCGTTGATACTGATTCTTGAGGCGGTGGAAAAACCCGGCAATCTAGGCGCTATTTTACGCACAGCCGATGCCGCCGGAGTCGATGTTGTTATCATCTGTGATCCACAGACTGACTTTTACAACCCTAATGTGATTCGCTCAAGCGTTGGATGTGTGTTTACAAATCAGCTGGCCGCGGTTCCATCAGAAGAAGCGATTGAATGGCTCAAAAAAAATAAAGTAAAGATATATTGTACCTCTTTGCAGGCATCGCATCCTTACTATCAGGTTGACTACCGGCAACCCTGTGCAATCGTTATGGGAACGGAAGCCACTGGGCTCTCAGAAATATGGACGAAAAATTCGGATGCAAACATCATCATCCCGATGCAAGGCAAAATTGACAGCATGAATGTATCCAATGCAGCTGCTGTCATGACCTTTGAGGTGCTACGCCAGCGAAGATAGCCGCATTTCGTTACCTCCCATAGAGTTATATCCTCACAAATTCAACTCTGCGATTGCTTGACTTTCCTTCGGGACTATTGTTATCACTAATCGGTTTAGTAAGACCGTATCCTTTGGTAGTAAGCCGTGACCCATCAATGCCCAAATCGATCAGCGCCTGACGCACGGCATCAGCCCGGTCTTGCGAAAGTTTTAAGTTGGAAGCGGCATCTCCGTCGGCATCGGTATGTCCTCCGATTTCAAATCTTAATTCAGGATTATCAATCATTACCTCCTTGATCATGTTTAAAGTTCCCATACTTGTAGGGCGGATAGTTGCTCTGCCTACATCAAACTGGATTCCATGCGTAACAATTTTTGCATCAGTGAATTTTCTGTCGATCATATTCATCGAACCACCAGCTGCGATTTTCAGGTTCTTAAAAATCATTGGATTATTAATATCACCTATGCCACCGACTTTGATAGAAACAGGAACAATCTGTGTGTTGGGCATAATAGTGACGCGATACTGATCGACATACGTTTTTATCTGGCCATTCTTGAAGATGAATGCAGCATGATGCCATTGACCGAATA
>JABDGP010000051.1 GCA_013285945.1 Bacteroidota bacterium
AGCTGAGATGTCCTCAATTGGCGCCAACGGTTCAAGAACGTCGTCCTGACTTCTAATCTTGTCTTTATCGTTTTTCTTCCGTTCGAGAATTAGTATTTTATTCAGCTCAGTAAGAAGAACCTGCTCACTTATTTTTAATAAATGACTTGTCTCTTGAATATAGACCGAGCGCTTGATGGGATCGGGAATAAATGCAATGCTTGAAACTATTTCTTTGATTGACTCAGCTTTGCGTATCGGATCGCCACCGGCTTCTTTTGCATATAGGCCAGCTTTGAACGAAACGAAATCCTGTGTATGGTCCTTCAAATATTTTTGAAACTCAGCAGTGCCAAGTTTTCTAGAGAAGCTGTCTGGATCTTCGTTGTCGGGAAATAATAGTACCCTCACATTGAGTCCGCCTTTCAAGATCATGTCAATGCCACGAAGGGCAGCTTTAATCCCGGCCGAATCTCCATCAAAAAGAACGGTGATATTCTCTGTAAACCTTCGGATCAGTTTAATTTGATTTTCGGTAAGTGCAGTACCGCTCGATGCCACAACGTTTTCGACATCGGCCTGGTGCATTGATATCACATCGGTGTAGCCTTCAACTAAATAGCAAGTATCATTTTGACGAATCGCGTTTTTGCCCTGGTACAAGCCGTATAGGACATCGCTCTTGTGATAGATATCCGTTTCTGGCGAGTTGATATACTTCGGTTGATTTTTTTCCTTGCTGAGCATGCGTGCGCCAAATGCAATTACTTTTCCGGCAAGATTATGGACTGGAAAAATTACCCTTCCGCGGAAGCGATCATAGCTTGAACCATCTTCTTTTTTTACGACTAGGCCTGTCTTTTCAAGAAGTTCTTTGTTATAGCCTTTGGCAATGGCTTCGTTGCTGAAATTCTCCCAGCCTTCGAGTGCATAGCCAAGTTCGAATTTTTCGAGCGTGCGATCGTTAAAGCCGCGCTCACGAAAATAACTAAGCCCAATACTTTGCCCTTCCTCAACAGTCGTTAAAACATTTTTGTAATAGTCTTTGGCAAAGTTCATCAGGATGTAAAGCCCCTCACGCTCACTTTGCTCTTCCTTGGATTCGTTGAGTGTACGATCTTCTTTGATTTCTACACCGTATTTTTTGGCGAGATACCGAATGGCTTCTGCGTAGCTTAGTTTCTCGTGTTCCATTACGAAAGTAAAAGCATCGCCACCCTTGCCGCTGCTGAAGTCTTTAAAAATCCCCTTAGCCGGAACTACAAAAAATGAAGCTGTTTTTTCGTTATTGAAAGGACTAAGTGCCTTATAGTTTTGTCCGGATTTCTTCAACGACACGAAGTCGCTGATGACATCCACAATGTCCATCCGGTTTTTGACTTCCTCTATCGTTTCGCGCGTGATCAAACTGGAATTTGCTCTAGTTTCAAATCGGGTACACCTGAGGGTTTGATTTCATTTATCAAGTCGATAGCGGCATCAATTCCCGATCGGATAATATCGAATTTGGTTTCTCCTTCATAATATCCGACCAAGTGCAAAATTTCATATGCTGTATTGAATGTTTTAAGTATAGTCTTGTCGATTTTTACCAAACGAGTCCGGTAATCGTCAACGCTAATTCGTGCACCTTTTTTCTTCTCAATGGATTTCCCCTTCATCGCCAAATATGTATCCGCTGCCAGAAGCACGCCATTACAAGCAGTTGCACAAGCCATGCACACATATTTATCATCTTCATAATATTTGTCCTTCTTTCGCGCTTTTGTGCGCAAGATTTCAGACGCGTTTTCGATATAACGGATGGCCTCCCGGTGGCGACTTTGCCTTTCTTTACCAGACATTGGTGTATTCGTTTTGAAATTGAAGCAAAGATACTTTATAGTTATGAATCTATTTGCCGAACTCTTGCCGGTTAGTTTTGTTTTAGATGTAAATTGCACCTTTTTATAGGCATGAAAATACAATCTACCGATATCCTAAAAGCACTTTCAACGGTTGAGGATCCTGACCTGAAAAAGGACTTGGTGACGTTGAACATGATTAAAGATATTGCTTTAACAGAATGCAAGGTCAGTTTTACGGTTGTACTTACCACACCTGCCTGCCCGTTGAAGGAGAAAATCAGGAAAGATTGCGAAGATGCAGTAGAAAAAGTGGTTCCAGCTGGTACACTCATCAATATCTTCATGACATCATCGGTAACTTCGCTTCGCGACAATGCGCCATTGTTACCTGGTGTAAAAAATATTATTGCTATTGCATCTGGTAAAGGCGGTGTAGGAAAATCTACAGTAACCACGAACCTGGCGGTGGCTTTGGCTCAGTCGGGAGCGAGTGTTGGCTTGATTGACGCAGATATTTCGGGCCCATCGATTCCGGTAATGTTCAATTGCGAGCGAGAACAACCAGAAGTGAAAGTTGTCAATGGAAAGAATATCATTGTTCCGCTGCAGCAATATGGTGTGAAGTTAATTTCAATAGGATTTCTTGCTCCGCCCGAAAGCGCAGTGGTTTGGCGCGGACCTATGGCCAGTTCTGCATTAAAACAATTCATTAGTGATGCCGACTGGGGAGAGCTGGATTATTTATTAATTGACTTACCTCCGGGCACAAGCGATATTCATTTGACATTAGTGCAGACGGTGCCGGTCACGGGTGCTGTTATTGTTACCACACCACAAAAAGTGGCCCTTGCCGATGCAATGAAAGGCTTGGCGATGTTTAAGCAGCCGCAGATTAATGTACCTATCCTCGGTGTAGTAGAAAACATGGCCTACTTTACGCCCGAAGAATTGCCAGACAACAAATATTTTATCTTTGGAAAAGACGGAGGTAAGAACTTAGCAGAGAAGTTTGGTGTTCCCCTGCTCGGGCAGATTCCATTGGTGCAAAGTATTCGCGAAAGCGGAGACAGTGGTTTGCCGGTGGTAATGAAAGAAGGAGCTACAGCATTGGCTTTCCGTGATTTGGCCGAAAACCTGGCGCGACAGGTTGCGATTAGAAATGCTACCTTTACTACTACGAAAAAAGTTGAACTGACTGTATAATGGAAATTAAAATAGACGAAATCACCGAACGCATTGAAGCCTCATTGGATGGCATTCGCCCTTACCTCGAAGCTGACGGTGGTAACATTCGCGTATTGGAAATTACCGAAGACAAGGTTTTGCGATTGGAATTTGTAGGAAATTGCGGCACCTGCCCTATGTCTACAATGACATTTAAGGCCGGCGTGGAGGAAGCAGTCAAACGGCTGGTTCCGGAAATCAAAAGCATTGAAGTCATCAATTTATCTTAGCTCCCAGTCTGCGTATATCCAAGCCTTCCCAGTCAATAATCTGATAATTTTTTGATCTATTAAACTTACCTTTCGGCCTATACTCTAATTCACTTTTAGGCGTTAAGGTTATCTTGCAAAGATTATGCTGAGAGTATTTTTTGTTGTTTCACTTTCGCTGGTTCTCTTTTTTGCTCGAGCCCAAGAGCGTTGTGGTACCGTGCAATACCAAAAACTACTTCAACAAAGAAACCCATCGAGGGAGACTACTGACCAGTTTGAATCGTGGATCAAAAATAAAATAGCCCAAAAGGCAGCGGCTTTTAAAGCCAACCGTGTAGAAAGCTCCAATTATGTAGTGCCTGTAGTGGTGCATGTTATCCACAATGGAGAAGCTGTCGGTACTGGTACCAATATTTCTGATGCTCAGATACTTTCACAAATCCCGGTGCTCAACAATGATTACAATAGACTGAATTCAGATGCATCAAATACACTGGCCGAATTCACCTCAGTAGCGGGCGAGTTTCCAATTACGTTTGTAATGGCCAAGCAAGACCCAGATGGACTTGCAACCAATGGAATTGTACGTGTGAAGGGAACACAGACGTCTTGGGATATTTCTGACAACTATACATTTAAGGCGTTAAGTTATTGGCCTGCCGAAGACTATTTGAACATCTGGATAGTTGATCTCACGGGCGGATTGATTGGCTATACGCAACTTCCGGTTTCATCTACATTGCAAGGCTTGCAAGACGCTTCTAATGACAGACTAACCGATGGTGTGGTGGTGGACTATCAAACTTATGGAACATCACAGGCAAGCGGTGGAAGTGCTTTCAATTTATTATCCGAATATGCTTTGGGAAGGACTGCTACTCACGAGATAGGTCATTTCTTTGGCCTGCGGCACGTATGGGGCGATGTAAACTCTTGCGATCCCAGTGTCAGCACGGATTACGTTTCCGATACTCCGATTCAAAATACAGATTACAACGGGCTTTGCCCAACCGGTATTCAGGTTGAATGTAATGTTCATACGATGTACTCTAATTATATGAACTACACCGATGATGCCTGCATGAATATTTTCTCTCAAGGGCAGGTAGACAGGATGGATGTCATTATTAATAACGGCCCACGTAGGGCAAGTCTCCTTACTTCACCAGGCTTACAACCTCCGTCACCGGTAGCCAATGACTTGGGTATAAAAACGATTGACGTACCAGGAGCCACGGCTTGCCAGGGAAGTGTAACACCGTCTATTACGATTCGGAATTTTGGATCAAACTCAATTTCGTCAGCACAAATTCTATTTTATTTGAATGGAAACTCTACCGAAACTAAGACATTTTCTCCCTTGAGTCTTGCATCAACTGATGAGACGTCGGTCAGTTTTTCTTCTGTTCCTGTAAATGCTGGTTCGTCAAATGTTTTTGCATTTAAGATTATTCAGACTAATGCCGGCACTGATGGTAATCCTGCCAACGATTCTCTGGCTATTTCTACCCTTATTCCAGGCAATGCTGCTTTGCCATTGATCGAGCCTTTTAATACAACACCAACTGGTTGGCAGATTACGAACCCCGATGAGCTAATTACGTGGAGCAATATTTCCTTGTCGGGATCTAATAATGCCATGTATCTTAATTTTTACAACTACGACAACGCGGGTTCGTCAGACATGCTGATCACCCCCGTGCTTGACCTTACCACCGCGACTACCGCTTCTCTTTCGTTTGATTATGCATATGCTCAGTATCAGCAGGGCACCAACGACGGGTTGCGAGTTCTTGTATCTTCAGTTTGTGATTTTAGTGGCTCTCCGGTCGTTATTTTTGATAAAAGCGGAAGCTCCCTGGCCACAGCGACTGCTACGAGCTCTTCATTTACACCTACAGCTTCTCAATGGACGACATCGGTAATTTCGCTCAACCAGTTTATTGGTCAAAAAAATCCAGATCGCTTTTGAGGGAATCAACGATTATGGTAATAATTTGTATCTGGATAATGTAAGCGTACTTAATAACCCGCTTACTTCATTTGTGCTGAGCGCTCTGGTTAGCCCTTCGCCAGTGAGTTGCACTGCCAACGTTTCGCCTGTGATTACTGTGAAGAACATGGGCAATACCAATATCAATTCCTTTACGGTTAACGTCTATGTCAACGGCCAGAAGACAACACAACAGGTGACCGCAGCTTCTTTGGATTTTGCTGTAACCAAGAACTTCACACTTTCGTCGGCTTCGTTTGCCAATGGAAACAATACCCTGGCAATTGCAATAAAATCTCCCAACGGGATTGCTGGAGCTATCTCTGCCACTGACAGCCTTTCCACTAACTTGGTGATTAACTCGGCAACTGATGTAATTCCTTTACGGGAAAATTTCGATGACAATTTTACTTCCGCCTGGTCGATTGTCAGCCCGCAAGCAGGGCAAGTGTGGTATCAGGCTAAAACTAACAAATCAATTTCTCTGCTTTTTAGCGCGTTTGGTTATCCAACTCTCGGAGAACAGTCGTGGCTGGTCTCTCCCGTACTTGATTTCTCCAATACCAAAACAGCAAGTGTATTTTTCGAAACAAGCTATGCTTTCAATACTTCAGGCAGTGAAACGCTGCAAGTATATTCTTCCACTGACTGTGGCGAAACCTTTAATAAATTATTATTTACATCCTCGGGCTCTTCATTGTCCAATACTAACTCCAGCACCTCCTGGCTGCCATCAAATGACAGTCAGTGGACAAAAAACTATGTCAACCTCGATAGCGTAGCCGGTAAGGAAAATGTTCGCCTCGCGTTTGTGGCTACCAATGGTGATGGGAATAATTTATACATCGACAATATTGAATTTTTTGCTAACGACAATTCATCTCCAGCGTCTATTGACGGACTTTATTCTGTTTACGGAGGACAAACTACTCCTGTACAGGTAACATTTAATTTGCCTGACAGGCAGCCTGTCCGGATGCAGGTTTATGATATGCTCGGGCATGCCGTTTCTGACAATCTATTCCCTGATACATTGAATCAAACATACACTCTCGATTTTCCATATGGAGCGGGTGGAGTCTACATTGTTCGTGTGCAAACAGCCACAAGTCTTAGCTCAACCAAAGTGCTGCTCGGTTATTGACCGAAAAATTAGGCACATGGCGTGGAAATGCCCTAAAACCTCAACATCTTTGAGCAAGAAAATTAGCACATGGGCAGAAAGAAAATTGCAATCCTTTATGGCGGTCGCTCAGTCGAGCATGGGGTTTCTGTAAACTCGGCCAGAAACATTTTTCAATTCATCGATCAGAAGAAATTCAAACCCATAGTGATTGGTATCACCGAAAAAGGTGCCTGGTACCTTACAAAAGACGTTACTTCTAAAATAAAAAAGGGTGAGAAGCTCTCGGTAGAACTGAATGCAGGCAATCCGGTTTTTAAAACAAAAAAAAGGAGCTTCACTCCGGACATTGTTTTCCCGGTATTACATGGAACAGATGGTGAAGACGGTAGTATTCAGGGATTGCTGAAGGCCGTGAGTCTTCCGATGGTCGGTACGGGTGTTCTTGGTTCAGCCATGGCCATGAATAAACTGATTGCAAAGAAATTATTGAAAGAAGCTGGTCTGCCAGTTGCCGATTTTTCTTATTGCTTTTACCCCGATCGGAAAAAACTGGAGTTTGAAAAAATAAGGAAATCATTGGGCCTGCCTTTTATGGTGAAGTCAGCAAGCCTTGGTTCATCTGTGGGCGTATCGAAAGTGAAATCGAAAGATGATTTCAAGAAGGCAGTGGATGAAGGTTTTCGTTATGACGACTGTGTATTGTTTGAAAAATACATTCAGGGACGAGAGATTGAGTGTGCAGTGCTGGGCAACACGCCGGCTACGGCTTCATTGCCAGGTGAGATTGTCATCAGTAAGAATTACGAGTTTTATACTTTTGACGCCAAGTACGTAGATGGCAAGGCCGTGAGCATTGAAGTTCCCGCCAAATTAAGTGCTGATATCTCAAAGAAAATTCGTGAGCATTCGTTGCTGGCATTTCAGGCTTTGTGCTGTGAAGATTTTGCACGGGTCGATTTGTTTTTGACCGGTTCGGGAAAGGTTTATGTAAATGAGATAAACACGATCCCTGGCTTTACCAATTCAAGTATGTTTCCGATGATGTGGAAGGAGCGAGGCATTTCATTTACAGATTTAATATCGAAATTAGTTGATCTGGCCCAAAACAGGTTTGATCATTCACAACGCGTTGTACGAGGCTATTCTTCGTCACTGAAGTTTTAAATTATGAACATTAAAAAGATATTAAAAGACGATTCCGTTGGCGGCTTGATTAAGAATCTGGCTATTGCTGTAGGAATACTGCTGTTTTTTTGCATCATCTATTTTTATATCTATTTACCTAACATTACCAGCCATGGCGAATTGGTAGATGTGCCCGATTTGAAAGGTGTGAAAGTAGAAGACCTTGAGAAATTTTTGAAGCAACACCAACTTCGCTTTTCGGTGAATGACTCGGCTTACACCGATACGTTGCCTGCACTTAGTGTACTCCGGCAATTTCCTGTGCCTGGATCTAAGGTGAAAGGAAACCGAGTGGTGTATGTTTCGCTTAACAGGGTGAAGCCACCCTCACTGCCGATGCCCGATCTTACGGACGGCTCGCTTGTCAATGCCAAAGCTGTATTGAAAAGCAATGAATTGAAGCTGGGTCGTATCTACTACGAAGCCAGCCCGTTCAAAAATTTGGTAAGAGAGTTTCGGTACCATGGACTGCCGATCGCTGCAGGTACCAGGTTGCCAAAAGGCTCAGTGATTGATTTGGTTGTTGGTGATGGGTACGGCCCCGCCGACTTTACTATTGGCAATGTGATAGGCGATACTTATGAAACTGCCTTACGAAAACTTTCAGGGTGGAATTTGCACCTGGGCAAAGTAGAAATCGCTGAAGGCGCAGATACTACAGGTGTGGCTTCGTTCGTTCTCAAACAATATCCTCTTTCGGGCGACTCTGTGCGTGTGGGTGACCCGGTCGATTTGTGGTTGGCTCCCAAGGGTTACAAAGAGCCTGAAAAAGGGAATGAAGGAAACCTCTAGCATGCGATTAGCTTTAACCTGGACTTTTGTTTTTTGTTCTGTTCTAAGTTTGGCGCAGCTGGTCCAGACGCCAATTGTACATATGTCGAAGCCTCACAAGCAAAATCCTACGGCGCGTGTTCAGGGACTTACAGCTATGCAGTTGCCTTTTTGGGACGATTTTTCTTTCAACGTTCCCCCCGTAATGGATACGGTTATAGCATTTCCTAATGACAGCCTTTGGCAGTACGGTCACTCCGTTTGGGTAAACACCGGCATGGGTATCAATCCGCCCACAATGAAAGTAGCCACCTTTGACGGGATTGATTCTACCGCATTGCCGTATAGTATTAATCTTCCATTAGCCAAAGGGATCGCCGACAGACTCGTGTCGAGACCGTTGCGCATGGATTTGGTAGATCCTGCTTTGCAGGATTCGGTTTTCATTTTCTTTTATTACCAATATGAAGGAAATGGCGAGCCGCCCGATCAAGGCGATGAGTTTTCACTTTGGTTTAAAAACGATTCGAGCACGTGGGATAAAGTGTGGGCGGTGCAAGTGGACAGCACCAGCGATAAAACAAAATTCATTCCTGTAAAGCTGTACATTAAAGACACTATTTATTTTCATAACAATTTTCAATTTCGTTTTCAGAATTTTGCCCGGCTTTCGGGGCCGTTTGATACCTGGAATCTCGATTATGTTTATGTCAGTAACGGAAAAAGTCAATATGCTCCCAACTATGCCGACTTCCCCGACCGTGCAATAGCAGCACCACTTACTTCAGCTTTCGACCAATACCAGTCAATTCCGGTTCGACATTTCTTATCAAAAGGCGATAGTCTTTTTACTTACCCGTCAATCTCGGTTACAAATCAGAGAAAAGACCAAACGCTAAAAGCGAACTATGCGCAGCCGGTAAATCTTGTGACGCACCTGACACAGGTTACTCGGTTAAATAAAGTAGTGAAGGACAGTACGTTCTTGCTTGATTCTCTTTCTGCGCAGGCCGTCTATTACGATTCAAAAACCGTATTTACGCTAAATAAGAAACCAACGTTCGCTAACCTGAATCCGAAGGTAGATTCCATTGCACTAAAATTTCATATCAAGCTGAATACAGGTGATAATGTGAAGAAAGTAAGTGTGAATGTTGGTGATTATGACACTATCGCCTACAACGGAATTGAGTTTCGATATAATGATACAACGAGTACTAACTTCATTTTGAGGAATTACTATGCCTATGATGACGGTGTGGCCGAATACGCTGTCACGCTCACACAGCCGGGATCTTATTTGGCCTACCAGTTTGATATGATGTATTCGCATCCCGATACATTAATTGCCGTGGATATCTATTTTCCACATGTGGGCGATGAATCTAATCAGGTGGTGCAACTTCAGATATTAGACAATCAACCGCTCGACAGCACTAATGCTAATCCAACCCTATTACAGCAACAAGACTTGATTGTGCAGCGGACTGAGAACAATATTTTCGTTCGAGTTCTTTTAGAACAGGCAGTGTTGGTCAGCAAGCGTTTTTATGTTGGCTATAAACAGAATTCGTTTGCAACTATCGGTGTGGGCTTTGATAAAAACTCTAGCTCGGGAAGTAAAATATTTTATAATACGGCCGGTGTATGGGAGCAGAATACCACATTGAATGGGAATATGATGATCAGGCCTGTCTTTGGCAAGGGATTAGTTCAGGTACCAACTGCAGTAAAAGATGAGAGTGCTTTTATTTACCCGAATCCTAATAATGGCACCTTTTATTTCCCGGAACCAGTTCAGGGTGTAAAAGTTGTTGATGTAGCTGGCCGAGCAATCCCGTTCCTGCAGGAGGACTTTTTCGAACAAACAAAGATTACGCTTTTACAAACCTCAACAGGACTTTACCTGGTACGCTATTTCAAAGACAATCAATGGCGCACAATGAAAATTATGGTGTTGCAGTAGGTACAATCATGATGTCGATCGGGTTGGGAGTCAGGCAAAGAATAAAAATTGCTAATGCGATCCATCCTAAGATTTTTCTTTTCAAGTCGAGCGGTTGCTCAATGTCAGAACGTGGATGAGGTATGCCCACCATCCATCCGACTAAAATAACAAAAGCCAGCCAGCCTGAGTAGCCATGAACTGTTGGCATCAGCCAGCCTATTGAATATTGTAAAGTGAAAATCAGGAGTGCATACATCAGGCGGTCACGTTTCTTTTCAAAAAGACTTCGTAAGGCCATGAACAGGAAGAAAATATATAAAGGGATTTCAATAAGCAATTGATCTGTTTGCGTTTTTATGTCGATATAGCCAAGTCCGGTGTATAAGAGTAGCATGAAATAGATAGTTGTGGCCACGATGCGATGCCATTTATAGCCAACGAGTCCGTACAGCACATGACCTCCATCCAATTGGCCGATAGGCAATAAGTTCATGCAAGTGAATACAAGTGAGAGAAACCCGGCAAACAGAAATGGATAATGCATGATTTCATGCGGATTGGGCATACGCGAAGGATCAGCAAAGAGCTTTTCGAGGAAAACAAAAAATCATATTCTTCCCAATCACCACATCAACAGTACCTTCTTTTGCAAAGGAAGCATCATATACATGACTTGCGTAATCAAGTCCGTACTGCTGATATTCGGGATGGAACTGATAAATGTGATTCGGTGGAGGCAGAGTTACAAAACCATAAATCAGAAACAGCAGTGAGACAACAAAACCTGCCAATGGACCGGCAATGCCAATATCAAAGTGCTCCTTGGTTGTTTTTATGTGCTCTTTGATGCGAATGAGTGCACCCAATGTTCCCAGAAAAAGCGGTATGGGTGGAAGCGGTATATAATAGGGCAGTGTTGTTTTTACTCTATGATAGACAGCTGTGAAATAATGCCCAAACTCGTGACATGTTAGAATTGTTAAAAAACAAATGGAGTAGGGAAGGCCGCTCGCAAAATCTGCCCAGGTATAGTCTGGCATAAAAATCGACTTACCATAAGTCCACTCGGCACCTGCCAGTGTAGTTGTTATAAATGTGATAACGAATAGTGATCCGTGGATAATATAGGTTTTGATTTTCAGGTTCATTGAAATAAAGATAAAATCATTTCTGGTGAAGTGATCTGGATTGATTGGATACCAAGGGATTGCGCACCCCTAATGTTTTCTACTATATCATCGACGAAAAGCGTTTGACTTGGAGTGAGATTACATTCCTTTAAAACATAACTGAAGATTTCCTGATCTGGTTTGCGCATGTGCAGTAAATGCGAGTAAAAGGCTTTATGAAAATGATGATCAAGTGATGGCTTCCCCGATGATTTTAAAACAATTTCATTAACAGCTTGAAGATGAATCTCGTTCGTGTTGCTCAACAGAAATACTTGATATTTTAGCTTCAGGCGTTGTAACAGTTCAAATTTCTCTTTGGGAATATCCAGCAGCATCGCGTTCCAGGCATCATCAATCTGTTGATCGGTGATTTCAAGGTTTAGGCACGACCGGATTTTTGCTCTGAACTCAATAGTAGTAAGCAATCCCTTCTCATATTCATTGAAAAAAGACTGCGAAAGGATTTTATCTCTAAGTTCATGCACTTGCAATCCTGAAAGTAGAGCGAAGGAGTTGTGAGTTTTGGCTGGATCGAGTCCGATGATCACCCCGCCAAGGTCAAAGATGAGATTTTTGATTTCGTGCGGGATCAAGATTGTATGATAAAGCGCAAATATGTAACATTGCAACTCTTTTTCAAAAGGGCCCTTAGCTCAGCTGGTTAGAGCATCAGACTCATAATCTGAGGGTCGCTGGATCGTTCCCAGCAGGGCCCACTTTTAGAAAATAACTAGTCTTGACCCATGGTCTGGATTCAAAGAGGTACTAATTCACTTGTATTTATAGGATGCATTGGTGCTATATCATTTATAGTCCTTCGATAAATAAATTCTATGTTGGTGAGACTAAGGATTTAGAATTAAGAATTACACAGCATAATACCGCCTTTTTTGAACACTCTTATACGTCACGTACCTCAGATTGGTCTCTTTATGTCTCCCTTTCATGTATAGATCGAGCACATGCAAGGAAAGTCGAGTCATTTATTAAGAAGATGAAAAGCAAAGAATTCATTATAAATTTGAAAGGCAATATTGACATGCAGGCTAGCATCACAAATCGATTTAAATAACCAGAGCCATCCGCTGGTCGCTGTCCCGAGGCTTCGGGACGTTCCCAGCAGGGCCCACTTTTTCTCCCATTGGAATTCTATATTCTCATCGCGTCATTTTTTTTTATTGCCCTTATCTATTCTTCAGTGGGTTTTGGCGGAGGTTCCAGTTACCTGGCGCTTCTGGCAGTAATGTCAGTAAGCTTTGAAATACTCCGGCCGACTGCCTTGCTTTGCAATATTGTAGTCGTCACGAGCGGCACCATTATTTTCTACCGCGAAGGCTTTTTGGACTTTAAGAGAAGCTGGCCGTTCCTTTTATCAAGTGTGCCGATGGCTTTTCTGGGCGGATATTGGCCTGTTAAGCAAACTACTTTTTTTCTATTGCTGGGATTTTCCCTGATTATAGCTGCGTTTTTACTTTGGTTTCAAAATTCAATTCAAAAAAGACCACCCGGCGTGCCCACTCAATCAAACCTGCCACTTCAATTAGGCTTGGGCGGTGCTATCGGATTTCTTTCGGGGATGGTGAGTATTGGTGGCGGGATTTTCCTTTCGCCCATTTTGCATCTGTTTCGTTGGGATGAAGCAAAAAGGATTTCTGCTCTCGCGAGTATTTTTATTCTTGTCAATTCCATTAGCGGGCTCGCTGGTCAATTGACGCATTCTACTAAGCTCGACTGGCGATTTATCGCGCCGCTGTTAGTAGCAGTTTTTGTCGGTGGTCAGCTCGGCTCGCGACTGGGTACTAAAAAATTCAATGAAGTGTACATTAAGCGAATTACAGCCGTTCTGATTCTGGCTGCGGCTATCAATATTCTGAAAGATCATTGGTGAACATTTTCGTGAATAGTCAATCACGACGTGTGATCATACACAATCACCCATTGACCGTTTTTCTTGCAAAACAATAAAGTAAAAATCCCACTGGGATTATCATTCTTCCGTGAGAGGAAATATTTCCCGGTAACGAGGTAGGCGTCAGGAGCAACTTGATCGATCTTTAAAATTTCAAAACGTAACTTACCCATGGCGCTGGAATCAGGATAGCTTTTTTTATACCGAATCAACGTGCTGTCCCATCCTGAAGTGATTTTATTTCCGATAAAAAGTATAGAATCAGATTTCCAATAGCCTTTCATAAACTCGTCAATGTCTGCCTTATTCCAAGCCTTTACCTGCTCGTTTAACGCAGCTTTTATAGCCAAATCATCCGAAGTCTTATCGACTTCAGAGTACGACTGTTTGTTATTGGCGCAGCCAGCAAGAATAAAAGCGATTACTACTGTTTTCTTTATCATCGGCTTATATTAAAATCTTGAATCCATGTTGGTAAATATTAATAATCCTGCCCACATTTGCCAACGAATTTTGAATCCGATTAAATGAAAAAAATAAATTTCTCTAAAGAAGTCGCCCCGCATCTAGTTGCCGTTCTTGTTTTTTTGGTGGTGACGGTTCTTTTTTTTAATCCGATTTTTTTTGATAATAAGACTCTTGATCAGCATGACATTCAACAGGCTAAGGGGTCCAGTAAATCTATTGCGGACTATCGAGAAGCTACGGGTCAGGAAGCGCTTTGGGCTCCTTCGATGTTTAGCGGCATGCCGGCTTACCTTGTTAATCTAAGGTGGAGCGATGGTCCAGTTACATGGGCAAAAAAAATCCTCTCCCTTTTCCTTCCGCATCCTGTCAATAATATCTTTTTAGCTTTTCTCTGTTACTACATTTTGCTGTTGTCGTTTCGAATAAGACCTTACATGGCAATTGCCGGGGCTCTAGCCTTCGGACTTTCTTCGTATATAATTATCGGGTTAGGAGCAGGGCATAATTCGCGCATTGGTGCAATCGCATTTATGCCGCTTGTAATGGCCGGTATTCATCTTGCTTTCTCTGGAAAACGATTGCTAGGCTTTGCAGTTACCTCGCTTGGGTTGGCATTACATCTTCGCGAAAACCATTTACAGATTACTTACTATTTGGTGTTTATAGTGTCAGTATATGGATTGGTACAACTCATTTACGCTTATCGCGAAAAACAGATTAAAGAATTCTTAAAGACACTACTAATTCTTGTTCCAGCCGCAGTCATTGCAGCCTGCACTTTCTTCGGACAATTTTGGGCGATCAATGAATACACACATTATTCTATCCGAGGGCCGTCTGATTTGACTCAATCGGGAAAGGATGGTGGAGACGGATTAACCAAGCAATACGCGTTTGCCTACAATTATGGGATTTGGGAGCCGATGACTTTACTTATACCAAATTTTTATGGGGGAAGTAGCACTGACTCATTCGTCAATGACCAAACGAGTGAAACCTATAAGGCACTTGTCAATTCTGGCGACAATCAATTGGCCAACCAACTTGTAAATTATACGTCTGCTTATTGGGGACCTGGAACTGGGGGAGCCTATTATGCAGGAGCCATAGTAATTTTTTTATTTGTATTGGGTATTCTTTTAGGCGACAAAAAATATGTGTGGTGGCTTGTGCCGTTGAGTGTTCTCAGTCTTATGCTCAGTTGGGGGGATAGCTTTTCTTCGTTCAACTATTTTATGTTTGATCATTTCCCAGGTTATAACAAATTCCGGTCAGTGAATTTTGCATTGATCATCATTTTGTTCACCATGCCGCTTCTTGGAATGATTGGTCTCGAGAAATTTTTTGAATTAGGGATCAACAAGGAGACTAAAAAGAAATTACTCATCGCGCTTAGTGCAACGGGTGGTTTGTGTTTATTGATTTTACTTTTTGCCAGTATGGGCAGTTTTGCACGTGATGGTGAATCACAATTGCCCGAGTGGTTCAGTCGTGCCTTGCATGCCGACCGCAGGTCAATGATGCGTGCCGATGCTTTTCGGTCACTCGCATTTATACTCTCTGTATTTATTATGCTTTATTTTAATGTAGCCAGGAAAATCTCGGAGATTGGGTTTTATGTATTCTTGGTTTTTATGGTAACGCTCGATTTATCGATTGTTGATAAGCGTTATTTCTCAAAAGATAAATTTCAACGCAAGCACGACAATGCGTTCTTTACTGAAACCGCAGCTGATGAAGCAATCCTGAAGGATAAAAGTTATTACCGTGTCTATAACCTCCAAAATCCATGGGCAGAAGCTCGTACTTCATACTATCATCATTCGTTGGGAGGCTATCATGGTGCAAAGTTCAGGCGCTATCAGGATCTTTATGATTCTTGTATTTCCCGCGAAACACAACAACTTGTAAATGATGCGCAACAGGGCAAACTCGATTTTGAAAAGTATGGCGTGTTCAACATGCTCAATACAAAATATATAGTTTATGGGGCCGAAGCTACCAATGTAATCGTCAATCCGGCGGCCAATGGAAATGCATGGTTTGTGAAAGAAGTTCTGACCGTGTCTTCACCGAAGGAAGAACTCGTAAAAACCAGAGAAATAAACACCAGAGAATCAGCCGTGATGGATGATTCAAAATTTAAAATTGAAAAACCGGGTTTTGACAGCTTGAGTGAAATTAAACTGACTGAGTTTAAGCCTGCGTATTTGAAATACGAGTCGCAATCGGCAGCTAATGGCGTGGCCGTGTTCTCTGAGATTTATTACCCCAAAGGCTGGAATGCGCTCATCGATGGAAAAGAGACTGAGATTCTACGCGTTGACTATGTGTTACGTGCCCTGGCTGTTCCACAAGGAAAGCATACTATCGAATTTAAGTTCGAGCCGAAGCCTTATGTAATTGGAAACAAAATCACGATGGCGTCAAGCTGGGCAGTGGTGCTCATTGTAATTGGATGCTTGGGATGGAATTTTAAAAAGGATTAATTGAACCCATTTCGTGAGATATGGTTTAACACGGGAAACTGCATTGACTATTTCTTGATCAAGGGAAATCAAGGTCTTATATCGATGAATTGGTCTGGATACAAGCTCTGTTTTTTGGAGTCATTTTGTTTCTAACTGTCAAAGGTCCTTTAAAATTTTTCTTTCTAATTGTCTATCCACCTTCAGTTGTGCTCATCCTTCGTTTTTTATTTCCATGGATATTATTTAAAACAGGAATGCTAATGAATGGAAGCGGAACGAAAGATGATTTAAGAGTAATTGTTAACCTGTCATGTATCCCAACCAGTCTAAGCATAATTTACCTTCTCGTCGCGATTTTAATCTCTGGAGAAAAATTTTACAATTACGGCGGTATTGATTTATTGGTTTGGATATTCAGTTTACGGATACTTATAGTCGGTGTTGCAAAGGTTCAAAAGATAAGCTACGTATTTGCTCTTATGAACATTTGTGTTCCTTCGATACTCGTGACAATATTATATCTAGTCTTACGATATTAGTTCGCTACTCATCCCGTAACACTTCTACCGGATTTCTCATTGCCGCTTTGATTGAATGATAGCTGGTGATCAAGACTGCCAGCACCAACGTGCCGATGCCAACGGCAACGAAAACCATGGGGGAAAGAGTTATCCTGAATTCGAACTCCTCCAACCATTGTTGCACAACCCAATATGCAAGCGGGGCGCTCAATACAAATGCAATTACGATCAGCTTACTGTAATCTTTGGAGACAAGTATTACGAGGGAGGTAACAGATGCGCCTGAGACCTTTCGAATACCAATTTCTTTAGTGCGTTGCTCCAATGTATAGATCGTCATGCCCAATAGACCAAGCGCGGCAATCAAGATCGCAATGCCTGATAAAATGGTCAGCGAATTGCCGAACTGTTGCGCACTTTTAAAGGCGTTAGCGAAGTTCTCATCTACAAATGAAAACTGAAACGGCTTGTCGTCTGTGAACTCTTTCCATTTAATTTTCAATGACTCAATTGTACTTTGCAAGGCTTCACGGTTCTGTGAGCCTACCCGTAATACCACAAATCTCTTGTTGCCATCAAATAATGGATGTTTGTAATTGAAAACCGCCATCGACTCTACGGGTGCGTTAAGTGCCCAGAAGTGATAATCGTAGGTTACACCGATTACTTCAAATTCAATATTATCATTTCCAGGGTACACAATTTTCTTACCTAGTACAGATTCGTCTACTTTCCATCCCAAGGCAATAACAGCGGTTTCGTTTAAAATCACACGTGACGAATCGCCAGGAATTTCTTTGCTGAAGTTGCGACCAAACCTCAGCTTCACGCCCAGTGTGGGCAGATAGTTTTCATCGGCTTTTGCGAAATTGAGCGGCATTGTTTTATCACTTCCTTTGGCTTGAAACGAATCGCCGCCCCATACGCGGGGAGGCACCGACGAACAGCGACTCGCGCTGACCACGCCCTGAGTTTGAGCAATGGCATTTACAAACGTTTCTCCGCCTTTTGCCCATTCGGTATGATCGATTACCAATAAGTTTTCTTTATCGAATCCTAAATCTTTTTCGGATATATACTGAAGCTGTTGTGACACTATACCCGTAAGAATAATAAGCACCATGGAAATCATAAATTGAAAGACAACCATAGAACTTCGCAAAGCGCGACCTTCTTTTCCGGATTTTAGTTTTCCTTTTAAAGATTCTACCGGATTAAAAGCGCTGAGAAAAATCGCCGGATAGCTTCCTGAAAGAAGACTCATTATCAGTAGGAGAGAAGCTAACGCAGCAACAATCTTCCAATCGCTTAGCAGATTCATTTGCAAAGCCTTACCAGTGATGAAATTGAACGTGGGCAATATCATTTGTGTGAGGCACATCCCTATGATCAAACTGATACAACAGAATAAAAATGCTTCTACGAAGAAACCCATGCTCAATTGCTGTCTTCCTGATCCGAGCAGTTTTCGAAGGGAAGTCTCTTTTGCTCTTCGTACATATTGAGATGTGGACAGGTTCATGAAGTTTATACAAGAAAGCAAAACCATGACAATGCCCGCAGCAATTAATGCGTAAACGATTTTGATATTGCCTGCATCATTGAGCCGGTTATACACCGTAGTTTCGGGTAAATGAATTCCGGTAAGTGGCTGCACATAAAGATTCCATTCACGACCACTCTTGATGTAGTCATCGTACGACATGTTCATGGCACGTTCTAAAGATGTAGCGGCATATTTGCGAGGAATATCTTTCAATCGGGCCTTCACTTGCTCTATTGATGAACCGGGTTTGAGAAGCATAAACGTTTCAACCTGGGTCCACACCCAACTCCAACTCATCCTTTTGACTACCGGGAAGCTTGTCATCGACAGCATCACATCGAACTTGATGTAAGAGTTATCAGGAATGTCTTTTGCAATACCTGTTACTTCATAATTTTGTTGTTGGTCACCCTCGCCAAGACGTACGAGTTTACCGATAGGGTCTTCATTACCAAAATACTTGACAGCTGCAGATTGGGTCATCACAAGAGTTTGCGGATAGCGCAAAGCAGTTCGCGGGTTCCCTTTGATAAGCGGAAATGTAAAGACCTGAAAAAAATTGGAGTCAGTTGCAAAGACTTTCCCTTGATCAAACGATTTAATTTCCTTCGCAGCATTGGTATAGCTTATCAGGAGATCTCCCGGCGTGTGTATTCTCACGATTTGTTCTACTTCCGGAATTTCAGCCTCAAGCGCAAAAGAGACTCCCGGGCCGGTGCTTGAAAATTGGTTTTTATTCCCTTCGCCCCAAATAAAGGTCTGGTTGACGCGGTAAATGCGATCGGCATATTTATGGAACCGGTCGTGGCCGAATTCATTGCTCACAAATAGATACATCAGCAAAGCACTGGCCATGCCCACCGATAGGCCCATGATATTGATAAATGAAAAAAGCTTTTGCCGTTGGATTTTGCGAGCGAACAGAATTAGATAATACTTGATCATGGGGTTAGGGTTTGCTGGATCAACGAAGTCAAAGGGTATGCCATAAATAAAATCAGCCTTTGGTTCACAAATTGTATTATTTCCAATATGATTTTGTCCATTTTGCAAAGCTAACCGTCCGGTTTCGGATATTTTTAGGATCGTAAACTATGGTAGGGCAAGTAATCTCTGCATTCGAAAGCAATTTTAAAGGGAAGCCTGGAGTATTTGTAGCTCCGGGGCGAATCAACCTTATAGGCGAGCACACCGATTACAATATGGGCTTGGCAATGCCAGCTGCAATTGACAAACATTTTGTTTTCGCAATCGCTCCAAATAATACAGATAGCTTTCTAATAAAGGCGATAGACCTAGACCAGTCGGTTTCTTTTTCTCGTAATGAATTAAAACACGGTCATAGCTGGGAGAATTATCTGATGGGCGTAATTGATGGATTCTTACGCAGAGGAAAACTATTGTCAGGAGCAGATAGTGTGTTTAACAGTAACATTCCGGCAGGTGCGGGGCTTTCTTCTTCTGCCGCGTTGTGCAGCGGGTTTGGGTTTGCGTTGAATGAAATTTTTAAATGCGGACTTGGTAAGTTGGAGCTAGCAGTAATTGCTCAGGAGGCGGAACAAAATTTCACAGGTACCCGGTGTGGCATCATGGATATGTACGCCAGCTTGTTTTCTGAAGAGAATTCAGTGATGCTATTGGATTGCCGCGACAATACGCATGGTTTTTTACCTGCCCGATTCGAAGGTTTTGAAATTTTATTGATCGACACAAAAGTGAAGCATTCTCTGGCCTCTTCAGGCTATAACAGCAGGCGCGCTGCCTGTGAGGAGGGTGTATTGAAACTGAGTCAAGCCAATCCCGAAATAAAATCGCTTCGTGATGTCAGTCCGGAAATGCTTGAATCTTCAAAACTGTCAATGAGTGAAGAGGCATTTAAACGATGCACTTACGTTGTTAGAGAAATCGATCGTACTAAAAAGGCAGCTCATTTTTTGCAGACGAATGACATGGTGAGCTTTGGCAAGTTGATGTATGAAACGCATTTGGGCCTGAGTAGAGAATATGAGGTGAGTTGTGCAGAGTCGGATTGGCTGGTGGATCGGGCTTTAAAAAATAACGTGACCGGCGCACGGCAAATGGGTGGTGGCTTTGGCGGATGCACCATCAATCTCATCCCGAAAGGGAGCAAACAGGCCTTAATTGATGATGTAAGTGAGAAATATTTTAATACTTTTAAAAATGAACCTGATTTTTATTCGGTTAAATTAGCGAGCGGAGTACATGAAGTAGTTGATCATTGATCGTTGTAAGTTATTGATCAATCAATTTTGAACTCATGAATCTAGAAAACAAATAACCATTAAATCAATTAGTAACCACCAACGAAATGCAGACCCTCCAAACGTTAGACTACGCTGTTCTATTAACATACTTTGTAGCCGTTTCTTTCTATGGCTATTGGATTTATAATCGTAAGAAAAACCTGGCGGCAGATTCGGGTGACTTCTTTCTGGCCAAGGGAACACTTACGTGGTGGGCTATTGGCGCTTCATTAATTTCCTCTAATATTTCTGCAGAGCAGATGACGGGCATGAGCGGCTCGGGGTTTAAACTCGGTCTCGCTATTTCATCTTACGAGTGGATGGCTGCTCTTACATTAATTATTGTGGCTGTATTTTTCATGCCTGTCTATTTGAAAAACAAAATCTACACCATGCCGCAGTTTTTGTCTGAGCGGTACAATGGTAGAGTGGCTATGATCATGGCAGTGTTTTGGTTATTGTTGTACATCGTCGTTAATCTTTTATCGATTCTTTACCTGGGGGCCATCGCAGTATCGGGCATTACGGGATGGAGTTTTGAACTTTGTGTATTTCTATTGGCAATTGCTTCTGTGTTCATTGCGCTTGGCGGTATGGAAGTGGTTGGTTATACTTCAGCTATTCACGTTTTCTTTTTAGTGTTCAGTGGAGTACTCGGTTTGTACGTAACACTGAACCTAGTTTCATTAGATGGCGGGATGCTCAAGGGGCTTTCTATTCTGCAAGGCGAGATGCCACAGCATTTTAAACTGATATTTGATCAATCCAATCAGAATTATATTGATCTTCCTGGACTAAGTGTTTTACTTGGAGGCATGTGGATTGCCAACCTGAATTATTGGGGATGCAACCAGTACATTACACAACGTGCGCTTGGTGCGAGTTTGCCGGTAGCACGCAAAGGAATCTTATTTGCTGCTTTTTTGAAAATGGTTACACCACTTATCATCGTTGTTCCTGGTATTGCTATTTATTATTTATACCAACACAATTTGATCGACACTTCTTTGATCAACATAACTAAAGATGGAGCTACAACAGCCGATAGTAACCGAACTTATCCTACGTTGTTGCTCTTGTTGCCAAAAGGAATTAAAGGTATTACCGTGGCCGCGTTTGCTGCTACAGTGATTGCTTCATTGGCTGCGAAAGTAAACAGCATTAGTACAATCTTCACACTCGATATTTATAAAAAGGCTTTTCAGCCCAATGCTACCGAAGCGAAAGTGGTGAGCATTGGCAAATGGGCGATTGTAATCTCAACTATTCTTGGCATTATGCTCACACTTGCTTTGGGCAATGCATTGATGGGCGAAGGCAAGCAAGGCTTTCAATATATTCAGGAATATACAGGCTTCGTGTCGCCAGGTATTTTTGCCATGTTCTTACTTGGCTTCTTCTGGAAAAAAACAACTTCCAATGCAGCTTTGTTTGCTATGATTGGTGGATTTATTTTCTCTGTAGTACTTAAGTTTTTGCCGGGCATGATAAACCTTGAGTTCTTGTATTCTTTCGGTTTTTCATTTCAGAT
>JABDGP010000052.1 GCA_013285945.1 Bacteroidota bacterium
CACAAATTGAATGATAAATTGATAAGGCACGAAGAAAGCCTTCAGTCATTTGCACGAATCCAGCGTGTGTATTCTTTCTTCAGTGACATTCCGTTTGTGCAGGTGAAAGCTTATGGAGAGAACTATATCAAGTTTCCGATTATAAAGATTTCAGAAAAAATAAACGTGGCCCGCGAAGCATGACGTCAGTACTTACCTTGCGGGTGCTTATCATCGAGGATGAAATCCCTGCCGCCGAGAAACTGGAACGATACCTTCAACGCTACAGTGCTGGTATTTCAGTAATAGCTAAAATCAGTTCAGTAAAGGAAGCGGTTGAATGGCTTCGTCTGTTAAATTCAATTTTGACGATAATTTTATTTGTTGGGGATGCTTGTAATTCAAAAGAGAGGCTAGGTTTTCAAGTGCCTGAAGCTCGTCCGACAGCTTGACGAGTTCTTTGTCGCGGTTCATCAATTGATAACGATAAACACCTGCGAGCAAATCAATTTGTTCTTCAGTTCCCTGAATATCGTGATAAAGTGTTTGGAGAATCGTTTCAAGGCTCTCGTACAACAGATCAGGATTGATTTCATTTTTGAAAGTCGCAAAATCGGCTTCTACTTTTTCGCGCAAGCGATTTTCACGGTTAAGGTGAATTGTGTTTTCCCGAAATAAATATTCATTACTGAAATACAAGACATTATACAACAAGGCTGTGAATCCGAATATCACAAGAAAAATCTGGAGTTCGGCAATGCTTACAGAAAACCCGACTACCCATTGAAAATAGATCGTTATCCCAGCACTAACAGTGACCAGAGAAAAAACGAGACCGAACAAGGATTGAATAATGGCTCTGTTTCTGAACGACAAATTCTTCAGAACACGGTTCATCAGCACAATAGACAATCTCAGGCTTTCCAGAGAAAGAAAACTGAGACCAATGCACACGTATAACTCCTGATTACTGAAAATCTTCGTTAGTTCATTCAGGTTGTTGTTCACCATTAAAACCAACAGGTACACCAGCACACCAAACACTGGCGCGGAGCAGACTCTGAAAAAAGCATTATGGATGAATAGTTTCTTCATCAGGCGGCAGTCAGTCCCAGGTTAGTTTTCAAAATAGGAAGATGTACCGAAAACTGATCTTCATTTTTTACAATCACAGGCTCGGGAGTAAAAAATGCATAACGCTTGCGAATATTTTCCAGTCCTACCTGAAAGCCCGATTTATTTACTACTTCGGCTGTTTTGGTATTCGTTACAATAAGATGAGTGTTGTCTAGTGTAGTGAGGTACACATGCAGCGGCTGATCTTGTGTAATGTGATTGTGCTTTATTGCATTTTCAACTAAAAGTTGCAACGTCAGCGGCGGCAGCGGGCTGTTCATTAAGCTCTCAGGAATGTTGATCTCAAGCTTTAAATTATTTTCAAACCGAACGCGCAATAAATAATAATAGGCTTTGACGAATTCAATCTCCTCTCTCAATGAAACAAATTTCTGCTTGTGGTTGCTCATCACATATTGAAAGGTGTCTGTCATCCTACGAATAAATTCTTCAGCCAGCGAAGGGTCTTTAAACAACAAAGATGAGATCGTGTTCAGGCAATTGAACAGAAAATGAGGGCTGATCTGGCTTTTGAGAGATTCAAATTGCAACTCCAGTTGCCAACGCTCTAACCGCAGTCGCTCCACCTGAGTATGAGCATAATAGCGATAAGAATAAAACCAGCCGTAAAGTATCTCGTAAATGAATAATGAGACAATCACCAAAATGGCAATTTTACTCCCATCAGTTTTGAAAGCGCCCATCAGATTGATGGTGAGAAAAAGCGCCAACGGGACCACAACGATCAGATTGATAATCAATCCGGATAAAAATCTTGAAAGAAATGTTTCGCGCCAGGATATTTTTTTATCGAGCAACCAGTCTATGCCAAAGGTGATCACTCCGCATATATTTATAATGAGAATACTCAACGCATAATGTTCTGATTTTTCAATAATGGATGGCAGCTTCCCCGTTGCGCTGAAATGCAGGTACATCAGAAAAAGCACTCCGAGGGGAGTGCAAATCACTGCAATCAAAAACAATTTTCTCATGAATGTTTTTTGGATGTTATCTTCCTGCAGCGCCATGCAGCGAAACTACTTATTTTCAAGGACACTGTTTTATTGTTTCGACTTAAAATCGATTCAATCAATTGCCTTTAAGGCCTGTCCATAATACATGGTAGAATTAATTTTCTTGGCGGCAGTACGATAGGCCTCGGTAAGCGACGCATCGGTTTTCACTTTTGGCGCGGCCTTCATAAGTACTTGTGTTATATACATGTCAGAGTCGAGATTACCGACTACATTCAAGACTGCCAGAACTCTGGCGCTGGATAAATTCGGAGCTTGTAAAGCAGCTGTAAGTATTTGTGTTGCGTAATGATCGCTTCCGCATTCGCTTCCTCTTAAAATCAATTTCTTAAATGCTTCATCGTTCAAATCTTGCTTCTTAAGCATTGTAGTAAGGACAATGGTTTCATAATGATCGCTGCTGATAGCTGCGCTTAAGTCAACGAGTTGGATACTGAGTTCATTGGAAAGTTTATTGTTCATGAGCGTAGTCAAAACCTGAGTTTTGTAATGATCAGATTCAATATCTTTTACCGATTCAAGTACACGTTGAAAAGAAGTTGATGAAAGCCCTTGCTTGGCCAACGCTTTTGTAAGCACCACAGTACGGTAATGATCTGACTCCATACTTTTTGTTGCTGCAATCATTTCACTTACAATTGGATCGGAAAGATTGTCTTTTTGCAACAAGGTGGTCAGTACTTCGGTTTTATAATGATCAGATTCCATTTTGCCGGTTGCAGCCATTATTGATTTAATACCATCAATAGAAGGAGTTTGTTTATCAAGTGCCTCTTTAATCACTTGTGTTTTATAGTGATCTGATTCCATTTTACCACTGGCAGCAAAGACTGCATCCATTGCTTCTTTAGACTGGAGAAACTTACTCATGCCTCCACTCAAAAATTCTGTTTTATAATGATCAGAAGTCATTGCTGAAGACACCTGTGTAACGATTTGAGGATAATCTTTTTCTGAGACACTCTGTTTCATTAATAAATTTGCGTAGGCAGCCTTTACGTGGTCACTTTCCAGTTTCCCGATTTCAGTAAGTACTGCTGAAGTACCACCTTGTTTAAAAAACCGGTTCACGCGACCTTCTGCTGCAATGGTTGTGCTGCGTACAAGTTCTGGTAATATTTCACTTAGCCATTGCCTTCCTTCTTTTTCAAAATCCATTTTCTCACGGCCTTCATAGTATTCGCGTCTTACACCATTGGCTTGCGGGGTAATTACAAGGGTACGTTTACTTCCAAAAGTTACTTTCGTGATCTCCAGATACCCGTCTGGGGAAATGCTTTTGATGTCTTTATCGTCATCGGTCAGCTCAATCTTGCCGCGCATCTCTACATTAAAATTGGAAAAGCCTCCGAAGTTGAAAGTCATCCGGGAAGTTTTAGTGGAACTGGTCACTTCTACCTGCGCAAAAATGAAATAAGGAATCAGCATCAGTAGTGCCGGAATGAGGATTTGAGTTAGCCGTTTCATGTGTTTAATTGTTTTTTATCTGTAAAACGGCATAAAGGTACCGCAGGGATTCGGCCAGGAAAGGGTAATGAAGTGAGTTGTAGAATTGGTGTAGTGAAGTGAATGCTATCTGAAGCGGACGCTTAAATAATATAGCATTATTGAAAATGTGACCCCGGGGAGGCTCGAACTCCCGACCCGCTGATTAAGAGTCAGCTGCTCTACCAACTGAGCTACGAAGTCATTATTTTAAGCAAAATCAAAAATATAGTATCAAATTAATCTATGTCGGGATGACTGGATTCGAACCAGCGACCTCTACGTCCCGAACGTAGCGCACTACCGGGCTGTGCTACATCCCTAAAGACCGAGGGCAAAAATAATGATTCATTGGTATGTATCAACTCATCCACTTTTTAAAAGCCGTAATTTTTTCGCGGCTTAGTTCCAGTTCGATATTCCATGGCGGGCAAAGCAACACATTCATCCCTTTATATGTACTCTTGACCCTTGCGACAGAATTAACGTGGACAAGGTATTGACGGTTCACCCTAAAAAAAACTGCCGGATCGACCAGCGACTCTATCTCGTCTAACGTAGAGTATTCACAAATCAGTTTCTCATTCTCATTGGTGTAAATGAAAATCAGTTCTTGTTTGTGGAAAAAAGCTATCCGATCCGTAGCCACTGGCACTAATCCGTTTCGCTGCTGCGAAAGAAAACGTTCTTTGTACTTTTTCTCAGGTTTATTCCAATGTTGCAGTAGTTCCTGAACCTCGTTGCTCAATAGCGAATTACCCACCATCGATTTATATTTTGTCAAGGCGCGTTCCAACTCACTATAATCGATAGGCTTGAGCAAATAATCAATACTGTTTACCTTAAAAGCCCGGATGGCGTACTCATCATAAGCGGTAGTAAAAATCACCGGACAAGTGATTTTACATTTTTCAAAAACTTCAAAACTGATCCCGTCCGAAAGCTGAATGTCGGAAAGTATTAAATCAGGAGCAGGATGTTGCGCAAACCATGCGATAGCAGAAGACACACTTGGCAACGGTCCGATGATTTCGGCCTCGTGCTCCAGTCGCCTAACCACTGTAATTAAATCTTTTGCTACCAGCGGTTCGTCTTCAATAATCAGAATTTTCATTAGCTATAACAAAGGTACTTTCACACTAAAATAGCTTTCGGTTTGTAGGATTTCCACAGGCAGTTTTGAAAAGAAGCGGTAAAGAGACTTTAAATTTTCAAGACCTTGTTTGTTGGAGGACTCTACAATCTTTCGCGGTTGATAATTGTTGGTTACTTCAATGTAGTTCCCTGTGATTTGAATTTTGATCTGCAAGGGGTTCTGGTCATCAATCCGGTTGTGTTTCAGTGCATTTTCAATCAACACCTGAAGTGTCACCGGCACAATTTCTTTGTCCGGAAGTGGTGCCGGAAGGTGAAATTCTATTTTCAATGAATTCTGAAATCTCGTTTCAGCCAGAAAAGAGTAGTTGCGAATAAAATCCAGTTCGGTTTGCAAGCTTACCAGGCTCTTGTCTTTGTTTTGTAAAATGTAGCGATAAATTTTTGAGAGATGTTGGAGAAAATCGGAGGCTAATTTTTGGTCTTCCTGAATGAGGCTGTTGAGCGATGAGAGAGCATTGAACAAAAAGTGAGGGTTAAGTTGGTTTTTCAGATTATCGAATTGCACCCAAGCCTTTTCCTTCTCCAGCCGCTCAGCTTCAAGAATAGAATCCTTCCATCGGTTAATAAAAAAAGTGACAATAAAAATACTGTTGACTATAGCCACCGCAAAAACATATAAAAGCCAGGTGGAAACAAGAAATAATTTATCCAATGGAAAATTCAGGAGTGGTTCGCCAAAGAGAAAAATTAAAAGCCTGGCTGTAAGTGCATAAAGCGTTCCAAGGATTAGCTGAACCGCAATTCTTAAAGTAATATTTCTTTCATAGGGTAGCTTCTGATTGAGAAGATGATTTATCCAATTCAAAAATTCCCAAGTAGTGGAAATCAAAATGAATGAAGTAAAGAGTAAAATAAAATTGAAGTCGGGAGAAAATTGACCCGAAAACCAGCGTACAAAATAACCGACCAGTGTAATCGCTGTGATGATAGCGTATTCACGTAAAAAATTCCGACGGGCTTTAAACTTGTTTGTCATGCACTGATAATTTTTCCATCGCTCATCTCCACACGATGATCGCTCTTGCGTGCAAATTCGTCATCGTGAGTTACCGCAATGATAGTTTGCTTATACGTGTGAGTCAACTCTTTAAAAATATCAAACACTAAGTTGGTATTGTAAGAGTCCAGGTTTCCAGTAGGCTCGTCGCCCATGATAATATCGGGGTCATTGATAAGCGCGCGAGCAATTGCAACCCGTTGTTGCTGCCCACCCGAAAGTTTGCTGGATTGTTTATTCGCCTGAGTCTCGATGCCGAGCATTTTTAGTTTTTGATAAGCCCGTTCCTCAATTTCCTTTCTGCTGTACTTATTAAGTTTCAATGCCGGGATCATTACGTTTTGCAAAACTGTAAACTCAGGCAGCAAATAATGAAACTGAAATACAAATCCGATGTGAGCGTTTCGGAAAGCCGATAATTCATTTTGAGTTTTGCCAGTAAGTCGTTCGCCTGCAATTTCCAACTGGCCTTCATAGTCAGTATCCATGGTTGAAAGTACATACATCAGCGTAGACTTTCCACAACCTGATTTTCCTACAAGCGACAAAAACTCTCCTTTGTTCACGGTAAGATCAATCGATTTTAGGACCAGAAATTTTTCAGGATCATAAAAGTATTTGTTCACCTGCTTTATTCTCAAAATCGCGTCCATAGTAATTATTGTCCCCTCAATATTTCGATCGGATCTATTTTTGCAGCTTTCCGTGAAGGCATATATCCTGCAATGGCAGTAGTTGCCACACCAAACACAACACCAATTACATAGTAGCGTGGATCAAAATTTACAGGAAAGTGATCAAGACTGATAATGTCGCCGCCATCAAAAGGTGCTTTTGAAATCAGAAAAGATAAGCCATACCCTATCATCAAACCTGCAACACTTCCTACCAAGCCGATGACCAGGGATTGTATCATAAAAATGTTTTTTACGTCCGACCCAGAAAAGCCCATCGCTTTTAAAATGGCAATGTCTTTCATCTTGTTATATATGGTCATGTTCAAAATATTATAGATACCAAAGCCCGCTACAATCAACAAAGTAAATGAAACTGCATACGTAATAATGTTTCGGATAATTACGCCCGTAAGAAAGGTGGCATTGGCAGTTTCCCAATCTTCGGCATTGATATTGAATTTGGATTTTAAGTCAACCGCATATTTCTTAGCCCGGCTTCGGTCATTCAATTTTATATTTACATCTGTGATGTACGATTGATCTTTTTGCAAGATCGTTTGTACCGTAGCGATGTTAGCGTAACTCCGCACATTATCCACCGCACCGATGCCCATTTGAAACAGCCCGACAATTTTTAAGGTGATTGTATTTCCCTGAGGTGTTGTAATCACCACACGGTCTCCCTTGATTGCGTTTAATTTTTTTGCTAGCCCTTTGCCCATCAGAATGCCATTATGATTGGATAATAAATCTTCAATCTCGCCTACTTTCATTCGCGACCGAATGTCGAAGAGTTTATCCTCATCCATAATATCAACACCTAGAATAGTTCCGTTCAGTTGCACAGGTCCATAATTATAAAACACCTGCGACGAAACGGAGGGCGACGCGCCAGTCACTTGTTCGTCTTGAGCAATGAGTCGCACCAGTTCGCGCGCATTGCGAACTTTAGGGGTTTCATTTTTGGGTTTTTGATGATACACCAAGTTGATGCCATTGGCATTTTCTTCTTCCAAAATACTTTTTCTCGATTCCGTTACATCATTGTAAATATGGATGTCGGGTGAAGAGGTCATAGTGATTTCCTCGGTGAAATTATTCAGGCCGGTCATCAAACTTACCAATGCGATAAACATTCCTATACCAAAAGTGACACCCAGCATAGCGATTATCGTTTGTTTGGGTTTGCTGAACAGATGCACTCGCGCAATTTCAATGCAAAGCTTAAGTGATTGGCCGTTCATGTTTCTTAATTCAAAATTACGTTGGTGTCTTTTGTTATCCCTTGGGTAATTTCAACCTCATCGAGTGTCTCTATACCTCGAACAATTTTTACTTTTCTCTTACCTTCATTGGTCCTGATAAGTACCGAGTCGCCGGGCAGTACAAAAGATTTAGGTATCACCAAGGCTTTTTCTTTTTGACGGATGAGAATGTTGGCTTCTACAGCCAATCCTGAAAACCCATTTAAAAACGGATCGGAAAAATCAGCATCAACCCTTATGGATTGAGCACGCTCGTCAACCATAGGATAGACTTTATAAACAATGCCGTTAAAAATTTTACCTCCAAAAGCATCAATTTTTGCCATTATCCGTTGACCCGTTTTTACTTTTTCAATGTCCAGCTCATCTACGTTCAGTTGCAAATAAAACTGGCTGCCACTGCCTACTGTCGCTAGCGCCTCACTTCGTCTCACAAGTTCACCTCGCTCTTTCAATGTTTTGTATACTTGCCCGTCCACATCACTGCGCACAGTGTAGCGACCCGATTCTTCGGCAGCAATCTTCAGGTTGTTTTCGGCATTTCGTAAGTCCAGCTTCAATTGATCCCTTAATTTGCTAAGCCGGCTTTTTTGCAAGAGCAAATCATTTTTTGAATTATCGAAGGTGAGCTTGGCGCGATCAAATTCGTTTTGCGTGATTGCATTGTCTTTCCATAGATTGGAATAACGAACAAAATTAACGGAGTCAAACAGCCATTTGGATTGAGCGCTTGCAACCAATGCTTTTGCTTCCATTAGTGCAGGAGAATCTTCCCGATTGTTTTTCGCTAACAAATTGTATGATTCCCTTGAAATACTATAGCGCGCACTCTGCTGCCTGCTTTCGATTATGAAAATTGGTTGGTCTTTTTTAACGGCCTCTCCTTCCTTAACTAAAATATCTACCACATAGCCATCCACCTGTGAAAAAATCTGGTATTCGTTTTTTGAAACTACATATCCCGAAGCATAGACGGCCTCACGAAGTGGTTTTGTCACCGGCTGTATTGATTTATTTTTTCCAATACACCCAATGCAGATGACAAGCGTAAATACAACTTTTTTCATACTTCAAATTTATGGCATCCTAACTGCTGGCCCTATGAAATGAAATTGAAGTGTAGATAAAGTAACTTGAAATGAGCCTTAAGCCTGTGAAACTATTCTTTTAATTAACTTGTCCTACTAGAACCCAACAAAGAGCCTATGACAAAGAACAATAGAAGGTCATTTATAGAAAAAGCTTCGTTACTGGCACTCGGAGCTACAGTTTCGAGTCCGGGTGTGACCGCTCCTGCAAAGCCATCACTGATTCATCATGTATTTTTCTGGCTAAAAAATCCTTCCTCAAAGGAAGATTTTGAAAAATTGATTGAAGGGATTTCGACCCTGCAGAAAATCGAAACCGTCCAAGACTTCCGGCTTGGTAAACCGGCAAATACACCCAAGCGCGACGTCATTGATAATAGCTATGCGGTCTCCCTGTTTACGGTTTTCAATGATATTGCCGGACACGATGTCTATCAGGAACATGCGATCCACAAGAAATTCATTGAGAGCTACTCCCACCTCTGGACAAAGGTTCAGGTTTACGACTCGATCAATATTTAAACAAAAAAAAGAAAGCCTCTTTCGAAGCCTTCTTTTATGGACGAACTAAACAAACTTATAAGTTAGGTTGAGGAGTAGTCCTCAGGTAAGGTTTTATGCGGTTATGCCCTTTCGGGAATTTTGCTGCTACATCCTCATCTTTAACTGCTGCCGTGATAATTACATCTTCACCATTCTTCCAGTTCGCTGGAGTAGCAACGCTGTATTTTGCGGTCAGTTGCAAACTATCAATTACACGGATTATCTCATCAAAATTCCTTCCTGTTGATGCAGGATAGGTAATTGTAAGTTTTACTTTTTTATCAGGACCGATAACGAAGACAGATCGCACAGTAAACTTATCGCTCACTTGCGGATGAATCATATCATAAAGGTTAGATACTTTAAATTCGGGGTCTGCAATGATTGGAAAATTCACAGTGGTATGTTGTGTCTCGTTAATGTCACCAATCCATTGGCTGTGTGAAGTCACCGAGTCAGTACTCAGAGCAACAACCTTTACGTTGCGTTTATCAAATTCTGAGCGAAGTTTCGCTACAGCGCCTAGTTCGGTAGTGCAAACCGGAGTGAAGTCAGCGGGATGAGAAAATAAAACTCCCCAGCCACTGCCAAGCCATTCATGAAAGTTGATTTTTCCTTCGCTGGTTTCTGCCTGAAAATCGGGCGCAAGGTCTCCTAATCGTATTGCCATATTGTTATGATTTTTTTGTAAATATATTTAAAGTCTATGGATTTAATAGATTAATTGATATATTTTTATTTCGCACCCAGAGCCTTTTCCCGTTTCAGGATTTTGTCTAAAGTGCTGCCGCCTAAAATAGCGAGTGTTTCATCTCGCACTTTTATAAAAGCATCGCGAATGCCACAGGTCTTTTCCGTCCGGCACTCTTCGCATCGCTCATAATAGTGAAGTGACACACACGGCAGCATGGCAATAGCCCCGTCCATGAGCCGCATGATCTCCATCAGGTTTACATCCGATGGTTTTTGATGGAGGTAATAGCCGCCACCCTTTCCTTTCTTACTATGAAGAATTTTGGCGTTTCGTAATTCCAGCAGTATCGCCTCGAGGAATTTCTTGGGGATATGTCTTTTTTCGGCTATCTCCTGGATGTGCACCGGGCCTTGTTGGTATTTCTCCGCCAGATAAACCAAGGCGTGAATGGCGTATTTACATTTCTTTGAAAGCATAATTGTATGTCAAGGTATGCTTTTTGCAAATAATTCTAAAGTATATTGGCAGAAGGCACTGTAAACCATAAATTCATATCCTTGATTTATGCTGATTAAGTTAAAATGAGCAAGCCCGCAACTAAAGATCTGCTCAGGTTTCTGAAACCTTTCCCGAAGGATGTAATAGAAACTGCGCTATGGTTGCGTGGGTTTGTTTGGGATTTGTATCCTCAAGCCAACGAACTCATCTACGATAATTATAATGCGCTTGCTTTCGGCTGGTCGCCTACTGATCGTGTGGGTCATGTGTTCTGCAACATTGCTGTGGGTCGCAGCAGTCATAATGTTCACTTCGGGTTTTATTGGGGTTCTGAACTTTCTGATCCGAATAAGATTTTGATTGGCGAAGGAAATCAATACCGATACATTCTTGTGAAAGACATTAATAAATTTCCCAAAGTCTACATCAAAAAACTTTTGAAAGAAGCGTATACAAATTCACTTGGCAAGGTGAAAGACAAAACACAGATCATGAAAGGTGAGATTATCACCAAATCTGTCTCACCAGTAAAGAGAGCGGCAAAGAAGGCCTTGAAAAAGAAGAAATAAGAACATTAAGCTGGAGAGGTTCGTCATCCCTGAAAACAAAATTATCTACTTTTGAAATAAAATAAGCCGAGGTAGCTCAGGGGTAGAGCAGCTGATTCGTAATCAGCAGGTCGTGGGTTCAAATCCCATTCTCGGCTCTTGTTAATCAAGTAGTTAAGTGTTAGTCACAAAATCGATGTCGATTGCTTTGACACATTGTTGACACATTGGAGGGGTATCCTTAACTAAAGCCAGAGATATCTGTCCCGTGTCCCAACTTTTTTCTTTCATAAACAAATTTTGAACTACCCTGTCCAACGTCACCATTTGCAGGTTGGGCCAGTTAGTTTGTGACGTCTTCATTATTTCTTTACAATTTTGAGATGTCTAAACTGCATCGCTTTTGTTTCAATGCTTAACTTTATAAGTTACTTTAGGGGAAGACAATGAGATGATATAAGAAATTGCTTTATACGCATACGTTGCAAGCCATTTGCTAAATAGAGTGAAACCATGAATGAACATGACGAATTGATTAAACACAACATTAGAGGGAGGACAGTCAATTATTTTTTGACCAGTGAGACAGACTTAAATGGGATAAAATCAAAGAGCATTCTCGGTGACATTTCTGTAGTAATATGTTCCATTTTTATAGGGGGAATCGTATCAATTGTAGTTACAAAGGTATCAACGCCTTTAAGTGACAATTATCTAGCCCTTGTTAATACCATTCTCTATTTCTTCATCGGTTTGAGTTTGGTAACAGGACTTTTAGCAACATATTTTTATAAATCAAGTTTTGATTTGATTAAAACAATAAAGGGATCTGGAGAAATAAAATCCCTAAATTCAGAACAGACTCCTACAACAGGACTTGAAATAATAAGTGCGCTTTATTGGACACCTAAGAATAGCAGAAACGTGACTGAAATTCTGCAGAAAAAGACCAAGGAAAATAGATTAGTAACGCTTGCCAACAATAATCTTGACCCGGATCCAAATTTTGACCCTGAAGTGGGAGCAGACAAAAAGCTAACGATAACCTATAAGTATAACGGGACAATATTTCAAAGAGAGTACAATGAGTACGCTCAAGTTGAACTCCCCTAGAACGCAAACGGCTGGCAACAAAAAGTGTTTCTGCAATGGCGGGGTTCGGTGTCCTCATTACTTTCGTTTTCTTTATTTAAATTGTGTCTCGGGACAGCCGCAACTGGTCGGCCTTAGCATTTCGCTTCGCTCCATTGAAATGGCTTATTAATTCTTATTATTGATGTCAAAACAAGATATGGCGCACTTCAAGTTTTTCTTGCCCTTATTCATATTGACCAGCCTTTCACATTGCAATGCTCAAGAAAAAACCTTTATTAGAGAGTACACATACAAAGCTGGAGAAATGGATAGCAAGATTTCTTGCAGAGCAATTACTGTAAACCAACTACGCACCACTTTGTTGCAAGAAATTGGTACGTATGTACAAAGCGAGCAGCTTTTAAAAACTGCTGATGTAGGCGGAAAATTTGCGCAAGATTTTGTCGAAAACATTTCTACAATTAGTGCCGGTATTACAAAACTTGACATCTTGGAAGAAAAATGGAATGGTGAAACATTTTGGATGAAAGCTTCAATAACCATCGACCCTAAAAGCCTAGAGGAATCTCTAAAGCAATTGGTCAACAACAGACAAAAAGTAAAGGAGTTTGAAGAACTGAAACAGCAATTGGATAGTGTGAAAAGAGAATTGGTGGATTTAACCAAGGAACTCAATAAAAATGGTAACCAGGCAAATTTTAAAGAGAACCAAGAGAAGTACAATAATAATATTGATATCCTCAATTCAACTGATTTTTTTTATCAGGGAAATTTAAAACAGAGTCTCCGTGATTACATTGGGGCTTTAGCAGAATATACAAAAGCTATTGAGGTTGACCCGAACAACTTCAAAGCTTATAATAATAGGGGTCTTGTTAAGGAGGCGCTACTAGACTTTACTGGAGCTATAACAGATTATTCTAAAGCTATTGAGATTAACCCTAAGAATGAAAAATCTTATATGAATAGAGGGCTTGTGAAGATGAATCTTCAAGACTATTTTGGGGCAAGTGCCGATTATTCAAGTGCAATTGAAATTAGCCCTCGTGATTCAAATGCCTACTTCTTACGCGGTGATTCAAAAGCTTATCTCCAAGACTACAAAGGCGCAATAGCAGATTATTCCAAGTCTATAGAAATCAACTCAAAGGATGCATTAGCTTATTTTAATAGAGGAAAATCAAAGGCTAATCTTAAAGATTTTCAAGGTGCGATTATTGATCTTACTAAAGCCATAGATATTGATCCCAAAAATTCTGATGCCTATGTCGAAAGAGGTTCGGAGAAGATTCCACTTCAAGATTTCCATGGTGCAATAGGTGACTGTACTAAAGCTATCGAGATTGATCCTAAAAATTCATATGCGTTTCGTACAAGAGGCTTGGCAAAGCATTATTTACAGGATTTTCGTGGCGCAATAGCGGACTGTACTAAAGCGATAGAAATTAAACCAACGGATAATAAAAGCTATAATATTAGAGGCTATTCTAAGAGTCGTCTTAAAGATTATCACGGGGCTATACAAGACTTTTCTAAAGCTATTGAACTTTTGCCAAAGGATGCTGATTCCTATTATATGCGCGGGTTGTCAAAGACTGTGTTAAAAAAGGGAAGTGGATGTATTGATTTTTCGAGAGCCGGTGAGTTGGGTTATGAGAAAGCCTACGATGCAATAAAAGAATACTGTAATTGAATTAGGCTATTTTCTAGAAACATACTGTGGAAAGAGAAAGAGTTTTTACCAAAGGGTTCAATAAGGTGGATATCATCAACCCTCTCCTACATTCTTCAACGGACTTTTTAAAACGGTTTGACGGAAAGGGGTATTATATTTTCGTGGAGGTCTACGACTCAGAGTTTGAAATCTCCGGAAGTTTTAACAACAAAGCGGATTTAGTTTTTTTTCGAGTAACGACTAACTTGTATCAAACTGAAGTACCCATTGAAAGCATCGAAAAGGAGGAGAATAGATATCAGATTATTTTGCAGCCAAAAAATAAAACTGCATTGGATCCGATAAATAGAACTGTTATGCTAAGCCTGGAACTCAATTAACAAGTGGCAATAATTGCCACTTTGGTTTCATTTCTTTTGTTCCGGTTCGTTTTGGCTTTAAAACAGAAAAGCTGGTCTTTCGTCCAGCCTTTCTTATACTCTGTTTTGTTTGGTTGCCCCATCAAATTAAATCTTTCCCTTTTTCAAAAGCAAAAATAATTTAGACACGAAAACGCCGTGCAAGCCTTGCACAAATTTTGAAGTTGAGTAGCAAGCCATGTTTTCTTGTCGTTACCTCCAAGAAAACGCTTGTAAAAAATTCTCCGGCTGTCGCATTTTTCTATGATAAAACAATGGGAAGGCTGAGACAGCTTCACACCATTTTATCAAATCGTAATGACACTTTCCTATTGCCGCTCTCACCAACCTGGCACCAAAGCAACAGGAAGAGTCATTCATATCAAAAAAAAGAGGCCTCGGACCAACTTGTGTTTGCGGCTGCTGCTCCGTCCCACACGTGCCTATCCGCACGCCACGAAACGAATGCAGGCGGTTTGGGTGAATACTATTTACGGTAGAGACGGTTTGTGCAAGGCTTGCACAGAATAAAAAGAGCAAAATAAAGGCCGGTCATTCGATCGGCCTTTGCTTTTTACTTTTTTGGATTGGCGCTAAACGTTTATAGCAGCAACTTGCTGAGCGATCTGATTCCTATTTTTTTTGAGCATCTGTCTGGTCACATAGGTCAAGACGGGAAGATCCAATAGTTTTGCTGGAGAATAGCCGAATTTCTGTTTGAACCTTTTGCCTGTTTTATCCTGGACAATGAATTCGCCTGGCTGTAGTGCCGAAAGAAACTCTCTCTTCACCGCTGGCACTCTCGTGACTGAGACATTGCGCGAACGCTCACCTTTGGAATTGTAGCTGTATGAGACATTTTTTTCATTCACCTCACCAAAGCTGTCACTGATCTCTTGTAGACCCTCAGAGAGTTTTCCGTAAATTTTGGTTGAGAGGCTACCTCGCATCGCCTGAGCATTTGCTCTGCCATAAGCGTGTTGAAGTTGCGCAAAGTCTTGGCAGGCAAGATCAATATTGATCCCATACCCGCCAACGGTCGCAATCCTCGATGGAAGCGACGGGATGCAAAACGTCCCTGCTTCATCCAGGAGAAATGACGATTTCAACCTCCCATCTTTTACCATTTTCATAAATGATACTTCAGCCAATAAACTTACTAAAGGAGTGCAGAAATCTGGGAGTTCGGGATTGTTCCCACAAACCAATCGTGTTGGGTTGGCGGGATTGTTTAAGTCAAAACCAGTAAAGCCTGGGCTATTGGCAGACATCACCCAGTATACTTCATCAGTGGCATATGCTCCTAAATCGGCTTGTAAGGTTGAAATCTGAGACGCTATCGTTTCGGGCGAATCCATTGTGCTGATCACATTAGATGCAAGTATTTTTGATTCAGCGTCAGAGCTCAGAATTTCAATTAGCCTTTGACGATCTGTTGTGGTCGTGAGAAATTCTATCACGGTAGGCAAATTTGAAAAGCGCCCTCCCTGGTATCTCGTAAAAAACCAAATCGTCGATGACAAAAGGCCTATCGCTGATTTTGACCAGTAAGAATTATCGTCTTTACCTTTGTTGAAATTGGAAATAATTGTTTTTGCGAGTTGAACTGCTTCATGGGTTGCTGTTAATCCGGCCAATGGATTTACTCTATGGCTGTGGGAAGGGTCGCTGAAATTCACGCAGAAATTTTTCACTCCGCTTTTTTTCTCAACAAGGCTCAAGTTGTAGAGGTATTTTGTTAAGTCTGGAAATTTATAATCGTAAATGAAGGCGGGAGTATTTTCTTTGAACGATTGAGACAAAAGAGGGTAAAGGATGTTCACGGTCTTCCCCGATCTACTTGCGGCCAGTGTGAGCGAATGCGAATCTAGGCTTTTGTGCGAAAAATCAATTCTCCCTTTCCTTAATTTGATTTGGTTAAACGCTTGAGCTTTTCCAACGTTGAACTTGAACACAGCGAAAATCACCAAAATCAAAATTGAGATTAAAGCAGCGATTGTGAAAGGATTGTGAACCCAAGGACTGAATGATGTCCATAGTTCCTCAAAGTATTTCTGTGGGTCTGGCATATTTCAAAAATAATTTAGAATGGTCTTTAGTATAACTTCAATCCCAAGGCAAACTCCAAGCACTCCAAAACCAGTCAACCAAAAATTCGGAATTTTTTGATTTGCCAAGACTTGGTCAAGTTTTTGACTTAAATCGACTATCATTTGCCCCGTCTCTTCTGAGTCCTTTTGATCCGTCTGGCCTTCCTGAGTCAAATCAGGTTTTCTCGATAGTTGCTCACCTATCTGTGAAAGCTGCTTTTTGATGCAGCCAATCTCATCTCCAATTGCAGCAATCACTTTAGAATTTTCTTCCATATTTAATTTGTTTGGTTTTTAGAAATTTGTCAAGCCTTATCACGCCTTCGTCGTAGTCTTTCGAATCATTGATTTCGGCAAATGTTTTTGCTGCGTACGCGAGATCATTTATTGAACTCTTTACGGCGTTATTTGCCTGTCCTTGTACTCTATGCTGTTTTCGCTCAAAGTAGAACTGCAGATGCCTAGCAGAATAAATCCGATTGATATCACTTGCCTTGATTTTAACACCTTCTTTTTCGAAGCTTAATCCCCGGGGCGAACCATCAGGATTGTATTTCCAGAGGCATTCGATTTTTCTTTCCTTCATTAGCAAATTGAATTCACCTATTGAATTGCTTTTGGTTAATACCTGCTGCAATGCCAAATGGATTTCACTTTTTATCTTATCTCTGCTTCTCAATTTTTCGTGATTGATCTTTTCCTCTTGCCTAATTTCTGGCACGGGAGTAAGGTTATATTTCTTCTCAAGCTCACGGCAGATGGCTTGACTTCGTTTATAGTTGTTCGAATCATTTATCGTGCGTCCATCATCGGCAATGCGGGAGGCCACTATATGTAGATGCGGATGTACTGTGTCAGTATGCTTGATGATAGCCCATTGCGTGTCGTGCAGATCCATTTTGGTCATCCACTGCTTTGCTATCTCCAACATCTTTTCGTCTACCAATTTGTCTTCTGGGCTAAAGCTGAGTGCAGCGTGCCAGACGCAACGTGAAAGTTTCTCGTTATACAGACGGCCAGAATTGAAATCCGCTATCATACCGGAGCGTTCTGTTCTAACTCCACGGCACTCAAGTACCTCCCCAATTCCATTTTCAATTTTTGCATGGAGGTAATTGCAAACCCCCTTATAAGAACGGCCAATCATGTTTTTTGCAATCAAGACTTAAATGAGTTTAATATTTCATTGATTTTTTGAATTGACTGTTGGGCGACTGCCAGTGTAATTTTATCAGAATTAAGTTGATTCAATTTTTTCGAGATCTGGTTGAGGTTATTCCCTACATTGGCTATATCCCTTAAAAGCTTAAGCTCTTCCTTAGAAATGGGCGATTCAACTTTGCCTTTACGTATCATATTCAAACAGTATTCCGAAATAGACAACCTGGCGGCAGCAGCATCGGCCTTAATTTTGAATTTTACTGAAGCATCCGTGATGATATGGATATCAGAGCAGTCCCTTTTTTCTTTCATTGGTTTTTATTTATTAAGTAATCGTTGCAATCCTTAAATGGTCTGAATCGGATGGACCTGTCAGTCGCATCGGAAAATATTCTCGTCAGTTCTTTAGTAGCAGCTTGGCCTGCCTTATCGTTATCGAGATACAGTTCAATTGATTCTGGATTGAATGCTTTGATTTTATCAATCGCTTTGTGGACTAGTGAAACTGAATTGAGAATAATAGCTGAGCAAACTGATGTGTCAGGCCACAAAATGAGCGAGCTCAAGTAATCAATAAATCCTTCGAATACTAAAAATTTATCGTTCTTTTGAATTGTGGTAATGTCTTTGCAACCGTGACATGACTTCATGTATTTATTTCTCAACTCCAATCCACCATTGTCATTTTTGAAGGCGATATAGAAATAGTTCTTACGGTTGACTTTTAAATAAATTTCCTCGCAGTGTTTTTGGGCGATTTCAATTGGGATGCAGCGTGATACGAGATAACCTACAAGCGCTTTATTTTGTAACGCTTGCCTTTTTGTAATGACAATTGGAAGATGTTCCTCCGTTTGATCTGGCTTTTGAAAAGAGGAGAAAAGTGAGTTAGGTGAAAAATTGCTCAGGCGCCTTAGTGACTCTTTAACATCGCACTTCCAATAAATGGTAGCCAGGTCAATCAGAGTACCGCCATTGCGCTCACCGAAGTCATACCAAGTGTTTTTCTCTATGTTGACGTGAAAGGATGGTGTCTTTTCAATTCTTGTGGGTGCATAATAATAGTAATCATGCCCGGTAGTCTTTGAAGGATGAAAGCCCTCTGAGCTCAACCAATCAGTGATCAATATCTTTTCGTTTATTTGCTTGCAGTTCATAGATTTCTGTGTAGTGATGATTTGGCCAGTCCAGTTTCTTGGGCAATCTGTCTCAGAGATTTGCCCTCCTTTTTTAGGTTTCGCGCTTTCAGGAATGCGGGATCTATCAGATGTTCTGTTTCATCGACATTTTTCTCAATGAGTTCGAAGAAAATTGTATCAGGGTTTAGGCGAACTAAAGTGGAGCCTTCTTCTTCCGCGCTGTACCGGTACTTTGATCGCGTGATCACCCGAAACTGTTTATTCTGAGTCGACCTTCGTAAAAAGAAATCCTGATCAAAAAAATTGCTCTTGACACCTGACCCGCTTTGAAGATCACTGTCAGTTGATTCATATTTTGTCCCCTTCCTTAAGTGATCTGCAACAATTATCGCGCAAGAATATTGCTCAGCCATCTGCCTAATTTGCATTACCGCTGCAGCTGTAGCATTGGCTTTGTTGTTGTCAACGTCTGCAAAAGCCAATTGCCAGGAATCAATTACGACCAAAACAGGCTTGAAATCAATAAGTGCTTTCTCTATTTCCGCAAGAGATGTGGAAAAAGTCTTGCCCAAGGCATGAATTATTTTGTACTCAAATTTCGCCTGAGGGAGATTGCCAAAAATCTTTAAGAACCGAGGAGCAAAAAGCCGTTCAGGTATTTCGTAATTGATAAATAGAACACAGCCAAATTCACTTATTGGGAATCCACAGAATTCATGAAGCCCACCAGACACGCCATAAAGAAGCTGCATCAGTAGCATAGTTTTGCCAGTGCCTCGCTCAGCTGGAAAATGAATGATCTGGTTATCACAGATAAGATCGCCCCAAATTTTTTTTTGCGGCGGAAGGGATCTGGCGTATGTGAGTGTATCCGTTAATGTGCGCACGGTAATTTCTATTTTTTTCATTTGTTCAAAGTTTAAATCTCTTTATCTTTGAACTGCATACGAAAGCAGTTCTTTACTAAAAAATCTTAAGCACCGTTCGAGCGGTGCTTTTATTTTTTGTTTAAAATCCAATCTGTAAGTTCCTTTCTGGAAAAGAATAGCCTGGCAACGCCTTCAACTTTATGATGTGGTATTATGTCAGAGCTTACAAGCTGATAGATGCGATGTTTGCTAAGGCCAGTGATTTGCATGGCCATTGCTAGACCTCCAATTTCCTCTTCGCGCTTGTCTGCTAGCTGTCGTTGTATGACTGTAAGTGTCGTCTCAATTTGCTCTATGCGCGAGAGCTTGTTAAAGATTTCCTCAATTTCCATTTGCCTTTGTCGATTTTGACAAATGTCTGGGAAGTGCAAGGTGGCTTGCAAAAAAAAGCCTTACGAATAGTTTCGTAAGGCATGAAATTATCGTTGTGATGAATCCTTATACCTCATCGAGTAGTTTCCTGGCTTTTTGTTTTTTCATTTTCTGTGTTTTGCCGAACTTATTGGCCGCAGAAACCCGCCAAGACTCCGTATTTGTTTCGTGATCACCGAATTCTGAAAGCATTATGTACCACGCGTCCCTATAACCATCGATTTTAAGGTCATCTTGGTACACAAATAGAAAATCCAATAAGTCACTATGGTCCTGGAAGGAAGGTATGGCAGAGGTAAAGAAAGCCTTTTGGGCGATGAAATTTAATCTGTAGTGCTCCAATTTTTCATTGCTTGGAATTTTCAATGCCCTCTTTCCTGTCTTATGGACATTGGCTAGGTGCAGCATGGCCCAGAGTCTATTTGAAGTGGTAATCTCACGATTCCATTCATTTTTTATTTTGGGGTCCATAGAATTGTCTTCGTCAATGTATTTCTTGACAATGGACCAAAAGTTAAATGCTTGCTCTCTATCGGTGTAAAGGGCTCGTGATATCTGAAATGGTAGTGGGGTTATTTGTAAAACATTTGATAAAGATGATAAAGTCTTTTCCTTCAATAGTAGGTCATAGATTTCAAGATTAGGCTCGTATTGTTTTTTACTTAGAATATAACGTATGTCTTCCATAATTTTCGGCAATTCTTTCTTCTCTGTCTCAGAAAGAAGGTTTTGCCATCTTTGCCAATTGGAAGAAATAAAATCTTCCGGGCTCCCGATTGTCTGCATGAAAGATAAGATTGGTTGGATTGGGTGATAATCGTAGTAAAACGTCCAATTGAGTGGGTCCTGCCCAGGGCAGTCAACTTTCGCCTGAAACCTAATCCTCTCGATTTTGTAAGCAGATGCTTTTCTATTTGCTACTGGCCTTACCGCCAATTCGCGAATCCATGTGTCACCCTTAAAGATTTTGCGTCCTAATCTAGTACGATATGGAGGGAAGAATGGTAAGTATTCGTCTTTTGGAGATGGCTCTAAGGAAGGTTTTTTGTGAACCCTTCTTTTATAATTGCCTTCGTTAGACCAAACGAGATTTCCATATTCATTAAAATTAAATTGAGGGTCTTCTAATGGCACTTCGATTGCGTTCCAGTGATCACTGATTTCAAATATTTCCATATGTTTTAATTGTTAGTTACCAGGTAGTCAAGAAATCTGAGTTGAGAGGTTAAGCAACTTTTAAGGTTCCGAAGATTTGGCTATTTGCCGCTTCCCTTTTCTCTAAGTCGAATCTCTTCAAATAAACGTCAGTTGTGCGTAAATCAGAATGGCCAAGTAATTCTCGGATTAATTCCGGCGGGATGCCTGCCTGCTTTAAGCAGTTTGCATAGGAGTGTCTTGCCCAGTAAGTTGTAATGGATGGTAGTCCGTTTTGACCAGACATTTTTTTTAGCCACTTGTTAATTGTTTTCAAGTTCTGCTGTATCAAAGAATCTTGTGTTTCTGGGCTTAGCCCGGTTTTAAGAAATCTGAAAATATAATCACCTTCAGGCTTCCCCATTTCTTCCATAATTGTTTTCAACTCTTGACTCAAAGGAATTTGCATTTTCTCTTCCGAACCCTCACTATTTTTGGTTTTGGATCGCACATAATTGATTGCACCGCCGTGAACGTTTTCACTTTTCAATAGGCACATGTCTCTAAAATTCATTCCTTGGGCAAAAAAGGAAAAAAGCCAAATTGATTTCGCCTCAAATTGAGGAGTTCCTTTTTCTGTCGGAATCGAGATGAATTTTTTCAGTTGCTCAATAGATAAAGCTTCACCCTTTTTCCCTGCACCACCCTTTATCTTAAATTTATTTTTGTCTGCACGCTTACTCGAAAACGGATAGAACTCTATCAAGGAACCGTTGCGACTTATAGCGACATTGTAGATGACCCTTAAAGTTCTCATGTAAATCGCAATTGTTGATTTCTTAGCTGTATGCTCTATTACTCGTTTGTTCGAAAGCGTCTGCTTTCTGGGAGTAGAAAGGAATTGCTCAAATTTTTTAAGTAAATCCGGCGTGATGT
>JABDGP010000053.1 GCA_013285945.1 Bacteroidota bacterium
TGCGCCAGCATCTGTTTTAAGTGTCAAAGGATTAATGTTACTGGCATCGGTTTGTCCGGTTTGAGGAAGAAGGTTAACAGATCCATCGGGATTATATGGAGAAGCGAGAGGAGTCAGCCTCATTAAGCCAGAGGTTACAGAACTTCCGCCCGGAGTATTCTGATAGGAGAGTGTGTTCAGCGTATTAAGGCCTACTTTAATTCGTTTAGTAAGTTGGTGATCCATGGTACTACGAATTGTGTAGCGTGTAAAATCCTGATTAGGAATAATTCCACCTTGTTTGAAATAACCCGCACTTAGAGAGTACTTGCTCTTATCATCTCCTCCCGAAACACTTAAATTATGGTTAGTAATCGGAGCAGACTGATAGATCAGCTTTTGCCAATCAGTAGAAACACCTGCTGCCAAAGCTGTCTTTTCAGCGGCGCTGAGCAGGTATCCCGAGTTAGTTGGACTAGGGGTTCCGTTTGGAGTAGTATTATATATATTGGAGTTTCCAAGAGCGGCATCCGTTTTAAATTGGGCGTACTCAGGACCATTGAATACCCTCAATTCTTTCATCACGTTTGAAACACCATAATAGGCATCATAACTCACTTGAGTTTTTCCTTTAGTACCTCTTTTTGTAGTGACAAGGATAACCCCACCTGCACCTCTTGATCCATAGATTGCTGTCGCTGAGGCATCTTTTAAGATTTCCAAGCTGGCAATGTCATTTGAACTGATGTCATTAAGATTTCCAGAGTAGGGTACACCATCAACAACTAACAAGGGCTGATCGATGGCGTCTGCTGTCGCGGCATCGGTTGCTGCGCTACCGCCACTTAATGGTGAACTGGCTACCATGGTTCGGTTTCCCCTTATTCTTATTGTAGGAGCCCCACCTGGCACTGAACTATTGCTTTGAATATCGACACCGGCAGCATGGCCTTTTAGTTGGTCATAGGCGTTTGATGACGCTGTTTGCATTAGCACATCTGCATTGACTTTAACAATCGCACCTGTGATGTCCCTCTTTAATTGGGTTCCGTAACCCACCACTACTATCTCACCCAACTCTTTAATATCTGACAAGAGCTTTACATCTAATATGGAGCGTCCTTGCAGTGATTGCTCTTGTGTGGCATAGCCGATAAACGAAAAGACCAGTACCGCATCGGCAGGAGATGGCACACTCAGAGAGTATTCTCCATTAGTATCAGTTACCGTACCCTGTGTAGTTCCTTTCAAAAGGATATTCACGCCTGGCAATCCGGCGCTGGCATCGTCTGTCACTTTACCTTTAATAATAGACTGAGCCTGAATTGAAAACGAAACTAGAATTGCCAAAAGCAATAGGACTAAACTAAGCGGGTGGAGGCTACTCCTCACATTTTGATCTGTAGGTAGAATTACTTTTTCCATAGAGTTTGGGTTTACATTTTATTTTGAAGTGGTCTTGACTGACACTAATGTCTAAGAATAAATTTAATTATGCAACCGATTGCACAATTATTTTTGTTAGATTCGTGAATAGATACATTATCATGTGGTATTTTAATGCAATCGATATATATATATGGTGGTAATAAATGGTTTTTTTACCATCTTTGAACCACTTAATCAGAGACACAATTGATGAAAAAGATTAGGCAGAATAATAAAATCGCTATTGTCACCGGAGGAACTTCGGGCATTGGCCTTGCCATCGCAACGAAATTTGTGGAGCAGAAAATCACCACCATCGTCACTGGTCGGGATGAACAAAAACTAAAGGAAACTGAAAAATTACTAGGGAAATTATGCGTGCCTCTGCAAATGGATGTCACCGACTTGGATCACATCCCACGCCACATCTCAAAGATCCTTGCTAAATTCGGTCGCATCGATATCCTGGTAAATAACGCGGGCATAAATCTGAAGAAAGATTTGGTGAGCGTAACCAACGAGGAATTTCAGCAAGTCATTCTTACCAACCTCACCGGTGTGTTTGCCATCTCCCGCGAAGTATCAAAAGCAATGATCCGCCAAAAGAAGGGCTATATATTAAATATCAGTTCCATGGCGGCTCACTACGGCTTGCCCAAGGTGATTGCCTACTCTGCTTCAAAGGCTGCGATTGAAGGAATGACCCGCAGTATGGCGGTTGAGCTTTCACCCTTGGGAATTCTTGTCAATTGTATTGCCCCCGGATTCATCAAGACTAAAATGTCTTCAAAAGCGCTCAACAACGATCCCGACCGGAAACAACGGGTATTAAAACGGACACCCATGGGCAAATTGGGGTTGCCTGAAGATGTGGCCAATACCGCTTATTTTCTTGTTTCAGAGGAGAACGCTTATATTACAGGAGCAGTCATTCCTGTAGATGGAGGAAATTCAATCGGTTTTTAATGAACCTTGTAAGTGGTTATCTTTTAGGTCTCGACATAGGAAGTTCGTCTGTTAAAGCTTCTCTTGTATCTATAGCTACTGGTCAGACCGTCGCCTCCTGTCAATCTCCTGCCGATGAAATGCAGATGATAGCAATTCAGCCGGGCTGGGCAGAGCAAGACCCCAATTTGTGGTGGGACAATGTTGTTAAAAGCACAAAAGCATGCTTACAAAAATCCGGTGTTAAGCCCGAAGCTGTGCTGGCGATAGGAGTTGCCTATCAAATGCATGGACTAGTTATTGTGGATCGTGAACTGACTCCACTGCGCCACTCTATAATATGGTGTGACAGCCGTGCAGTGCATATTGGCGAAAAAGCGTTTTCAGATCTTGAGAAACATTACTGTTTGCGGCATTTCCTGAATTCACCTGGAAACTTTACGGCCTCAAAACTGAATTGGGTAAAAATCAACGAACCAAAGACTTACGAGAAGATATTTAAAGCGATGTTGCCGGGTGATTTCATCGCAATGAAAATGACCGGTGAAATTACTACTACTGAAACCGGCTTATCAGAAGGTATCTTTTGGGATTTTGAAGAGAAGTCGGTTTCAAAGAAATTGTTAGGCTATTATGGAATACATTCTTCGCTTTTAGCCAAAGCAGTTCCGGTATTTTCCAAGCAGGGAGAATTAAGTAAAACAGCTGCATCAGAATTAGGACTTGCCTCAGGAACGCCAATTGCTTATCGTGCAGGAGACCAACCTAACAATGCCTTTTCACTTAGTGTATTAAATCCTGGAGAAGCAGCGGCAACCGCCGGAACCTCTGGAGTTGTATATAGTATCACCGACAAAAATGTTTTTGACACCGAGTCAAGAGTTAACTCCTTTATTCATGTTAATAATGAAGAGAACGCTACTCGAAACGGAGTTTTGCTTTGCGTTAATGGCACGGGTATTCAAAACAGCTGGCTACGGAAAAATATTAGCAACGGGGTTCCTCGCGACTATGAAGAGATGAATAAGACTGCATCGAAAGCTCCTATCGGCTCAAAAGGGGTTACGGTGCTCCCGTTTGGTAATGGCGCTGAGAGAATATTAGGCAATAAAGAAATTCAGAGTTCTATTCATGGCCTTGATTTTAATACTCATGATCAATCACACATTTTTCGGGCTGCACAAGAGGGAATTGTATTCGCCATGCGCTATGGTTTTGATATTTTGGCCGAGATGGGTTTGAAAACGGATGTTATCAAAGCGGGCAACGCCAATATGTTCCTGAGTCCGATATTCCGCGAAGCTTTTGTCAACACGCTAGGTGCACGCCTTGAATTATATGACACTGATGGAGCAAAAGGTGCAGCCTTGGGTGCAGGAGTTGGTGCCGGAATCTATTCATCTTATAAAGAAGCATTTAAAGGGCTGAAGCTTATCGGATGTGAAGAACCAAAGGATAACAAAGCGGAATTGTATTCCTCGGCTTACAGTCGGTGGAAAAAGATATTGACTGACACGTTGCAAAAAGAGAATGGAAAAGAATAGCCAGAGAACTGAACAATGTAAAATTAAAATCAAATGAAACTATCAATCGGAACGAAAGAATACTTTAAAGGAATCAAAAAGATTTCTTATGAAGGAAAGGAATCGAAAAACCCTCTCGCATTTAAATTTTACGATGCAAAGCGAAAGATAGGGAAGAAGACAATGGAAGAACATTTTCGATTTGCAATTGCCTATTGGCATACGTTCTGTGGCACTGGTGGTGATCCGTTTGGACAGCCAACGAAAAATTTTCCATGGCTTCAAAGCAGCAATCCTATTGATCGGGCCAAAGAAAAAATGGATGCAGCATTTGAGTTCATTACAAAAATCGGAGCTCCGTTTTACTGCTTCCACGATTACGATATCGTAGACGAAGCACCAACACTGAAAGAATCCGAGAAGAGACTTGCTGAGATTGTCGCATATGCTAAACAGAAGCAGAAGGCTTCTGGTGTAAAGCTTCTTTGGGGCACTGCCAATTTGTTTTCACATCCCCGCTATATGAACGGTGCTGCTACCAATCCAGATTTCAATGTGGTTTGTTATGCTGGCTCGCAGGTAAAAAATGCAATTGACGCAACGATCGAACTTGGAGGCTCGAACTATGTTTTTTGGGGCGGCAGGGAAGGATACCTTTCTTTGCTGAACACCAACATGAAAAAGGAAGTTGAGCATCTGGCCCGTTTCCTTCACATGGCAAAAGATTATGGAAGAAAGAATGGGTTTAAGGGTACGTTTCTTATCGAGCCCAAACCAATGGAGCCTACCAAACATCAATATGATTTTGATGCGGCTACTGTGATTTCATTTTTACGTGAGTTCGATTTATTGGGCGACTTTAAACTCAATATAGAAGTGAATCACGCCACGTTGGCTCATCACTCTTTTCAACACGAGCTTCAGGTCGCAGCCAATGCCGGAGCGCTGGGAAGTATGGATGCCAATCGGGGAGATTATCAAAACGGATGGGACACAGATCAGTTTCCCAATAATATGTATGAACTAGCCGAAGCCATGATAGTGATTCAGGAAGCTGGTGGCTTTAAAACAGGCGGGATTAACTTCGATGCAAAGACGCGTAGAAACTCTACCGACTTGAAAGATATTTTCTATGCCCACATCGGTGGGATGGATGTTTTTGCAAGAGCATTACTTATTGCGCATGATATACTTGAGAATTCAGAATACAAATCACTTCGCAAAGAACGATATGCTTCTTTCGACTCTGGAAAAGGGAAACAATTTGCGAATGGAAAACTGACACTTGAAAACCTGCGCTCGCTCGCTCATGCACAGGGAGAACCTCAGCAAATCAGCGGCAGGCAAGAGTATTTTGAGAATTTGATTAACCAGTATATTTGAAAATACTTATAACTTGTTAAGAATGGCGATTTGCCAAAGGACTTTTAATTTCTATTCGGTAAAAACGAGTTGCTAAGATGAAGCCAAGTCGAAAAGTGGTAAGCTTTGGTGAAGTAATGATGAGGCTTTCGCCACCTGACCATGAGCGCTTTACACAAGCGAAACAATTCGAAATTAATTATGGCGGCTCAGAAGCGAATGTCGCTGTGTCGTTGGCACATCTTGGAATTTCGGCAGAACACGTAACTCGCTTTCCTGAAAATGATTTTGGGAAAGCAGCGGCTTCATTTCTTCAATCTTATGGAGTTGATACCTCACATGTGATTTTTGGCGACGACAGACTGGGCGTTTATTTTATTGAGCATGGCGCAGGTCATCGCTCTTCAAAAGTTATTTACGACAGATTTGATTCGGCTTTTGCCAAAATCAGTCCATCCATGTTTAATTGGGAAGAGATATTAAAAGGAGCAGACTGGTTTCATTGGTGCGGAATCACGCCGGCTATTTCGCAAGGCGCTTCAGACGCTTGCTACGAGGCTATTCGCATGGCTCGAAAACTTGATATTAGAATTTCGGCCGATATTAATTATAGGAGGAACCTTTGGAACTACGGAAAGAAGGCGATCGACATAATGCCAAAGCTCATAGCAGAATCAAATGTTGTAATTGGTGGACTGATTGATTTTGAAAATTGCATAGGCATCCAGTCAACTAATTTTGAGGACGCTTGCAAGAAGGTTCAAAAGACTTTCTCAAATGTTCAGAAGATTGCCAATACTTTGCGGGAATCAGTAAGCACATCTCATCAAAAAATGTCGGCCGAATTATGGAGTGATAATACGCTGTTAAGATCTAAGAATTATGAACTGACAAACATCATAGATCGGGTTGGATCGGGCGATGCGTTTATGGCCGGCCTGATTTATGGATTCAATTCGGCATTGAACGATAAAGGCACTCTCGAATTTGCTACTGCCGCCAGTGTACTCAAACATACAATACCAGGCGATGTTAATTGTGCTACCGTGCAAGAAATTAATAGTTTGGTTAACGGAGAAAATATTGGGAAACTTTTGCGGTAATGAAATTCTCGAATGCACATATCTTAAATGAAATGAACCGCACGGGAATCATTCCTGTGTTCTACAATTCTGAAATTGAAATTGCTAAAGCCGTAATTGAATCTTGTTACAAAGGAGGCGTCCGCGTATTTGAATTCACCAACCGCGGAGCAAATGCCCTCAAAGTATTCACTGAGTTGGTAAAATTTGTAGAAAAGTTTCCGGATCTCATTTTAGGTATGGGTACGATACTTAACAGTGCCGACACGGAGAAATTTATTAAAGCAGGAGCCAACTTTATCGTTTCCCCGATTCTTAAAGTGGAGATGGCAAGTATTTGCCACACTCATAATTTGCTTTGGATTCCAGGTTGCGGTACCCTTACCGAAATTGTTACTGCCAAGGAAGAAGGGGCAGAGCTAATCAAAATTTTCCCCGGCTCGGTGCTGGGACCAAAGTTTGTTTCTGCCGCACTCTCTGTTCAGCCCGATCTCAAGCTGATGCCAACAGGAGGAGTTGAGCCCACCGATGAGAATTTGAAAGCGTGGTTTGATGCCGGAGTTTTTTGCGTTGGGATTGGATCGCAGCTAATTACAAATTCAATCCTTGAGAACAGGCATTGGAGTGAATTAGAACTGAAAACTTCCAAGGCAATTACAGCCAGAAATCATTTAAGATAAGGCAATTGAGCCAGACGACATTCTGAAAAATGAAAACAGTATTACTTTCAATTCTTTTCTGCGTTTACTCTTTTACGTATAGCCAAATCCGGTTACCGAAACTTATTAGTGACGGCATGATACTGCAGCGCGATGTATCTACAAAGCTTTGGGGATGGGCGGCACCAGATGAGAGAGTGACACTTGAGTTTAATAAAAAAGAATTCAATACTGTTGCCGATAAAGATGGGCGCTGGACTATGCAATTACCATCTCAGGCTGCAGGCGGTCCGCACCAAATGATTTTCTCTGCTTCAAATAAAATTATATTAACCAATATTCTCTTTGGCGATGTATGGGTTTGTAGCGGCCAGTCGAATATGGAACTTGGCATGGACAGGGTTAAGGACAAGTATGCCGATATTGTTGCAACTGTAAATAATCCTGAGATCCGACAGTTTCTCGTTCCCGATAAATATGATTTTGAAAAGCCGCACGAAGATGTAGAGTCAGGCCAGTGGCTCGAAGCAAAGCCTGAAAATATTTTGAAGTTTTCTGCGGTAGCTTACTTCTTTGCAAGTGATCTTTATCAGAAATATAAAATCCCAATTGGTTTAATAAATGCCGCATTAGGAGGTTCGCCAGCACAGTCGTGGATGAGCGAAGAAGCTTTAAAAAAATTTCCCGATTACTATAACGAGTTGCAAAGATTCAAAAGCAGGGATTTGATTTCTAAAATCGAGTCTCACGATAAGAATGCAAATGACGCATGGTATTCTCTTTTGAATAAAACTGATAACGGTTTGAAAAATCACTGGTCCCAGGCTCGCTTGGATGACAGTGACTGGCCGCAGATGAACATTCCCGGTTATTGGGCAGACGCAGATCCGGGAAATGTTAACGGCGCTGTATGGTTTAGAGATGAAGTTGAAGTCCCAGCCAAAATGATTGGCAAGCCAGCTAAACTTTTAATGGGAAGGATTGTGGATGCTGATTCGGTTTTTGTTAACGGTAGTTTTGTTGGGACAACAAGCTATTTGTATCCACCGAGAAGATATGAGATACAACCTAGGGTTTTAAAAGAAGGAAAAAATAGTATCGCAGTTCGTGTAATCAATAGTTCTGGAAAGGGCGGATTTGTTTTGGATAAACCATATTATTTGATTGCCGGGGATGACTCGATCAACTTGAGCGGCAGCTGGAAATATAAAGTAGGAACGAAGATGGATACATTAACCAGGTCTACAGTTATTCGCTGGAAACCAGGTGGATTATATAATGCGATGATCTATCCCTTGCTCAACTATTCTGTTAAAGGCGCGATTTGGTATCAGGGAGAGTCGAACACAAAGAAACCTTCAGAGTATTTAGCGCTGATGACAACACTCATCGCGGATTGGCGTGTGCACTGGCATCAGCGTAATATGCCTTTTTTGTTCGTTCAGCTTACAAATTTTATGGATACGCATACAACGCCTTCAGAGAGTAGCTGGGCGGAATTAAGAATGGCGCAACTTAAAATTTTGGATGTGCAAAATACCGGCATGGCTGTGTCTATCGATCTGGGAGAATGGAATGATATTCATCCGTTGAACAAACGTGACGTAGGTAGCCGACTTGCGTTACAAGCGATGAGGGTAGCTTACGGAGATAAAAAGATTATTGCTTCCGGACCGTTATTTAAATCGATTGAACGACGAGGAAATAAACTTATACTTTCATTTTCAAATACCGGTAATGGTTTGATCTCTCGGGGAGGAAATCCATTAAACTATTTTTCAATTGCCGGTGCCGACAAAAAATTTGTTTGGGCTAAGGCTGAAATCAAAGGAGAACAAGTGATCGTGTGGAGCGAGGCGATTGCGGACCCTTCTTTTGTACGATATGCGTGGGCTGATAATCCGCAAGGCGCCAACCTCTACAATCAGGAGCACTTACCAGCTTCGCCATTTGAAGCCACACTCCAAAACCCATCAATTACCACGCCTCGCAATTGATCCATATCAAAATCACTTTATTGGGTCGTCACAATTTTCCCGTGTAGGACAACCTTTTTACCTATCGTCATTCAATCGGGTTTGCTAATTTGATTTTTCTTTATATTCATGCCGATTTTCAGCTCGATAAAATCTGATTAATGCTTTTTCTCCTAAGGTAGGATACACCTAAAAACTCATTCGGCTATGATGTGGATTGTGAGATTGGCCCTCAACAGGCCATACACTTTTGTAGTGATGTCATTTCTAATACTACTCATGGGAGTATTTTCGGTTATTCGTACCCCAGTCGATATTTTCCCTACGATAGATATTCCGGTTGTAACCGTGATTTATCAGTACAACGGAATCTCTGCCGAAGAGATGGAACGAAGAATAGTAACTGTAGCGGAACGTACTTTCAGTAGTTATGTGAATGACATCGAGCACATGGAGTCGCAGTCGCTGAAAGGAATTGCGCTTATCAAAATATTCTTTCACCCCGAAGCCAAGGTAGAAGCCGCTGTCGCACAGCTGGCGGCTATAAGTGCAACCATACTTCGAATTATGCCGCCGGGCATGACGGCTCCAAACATTATTCGCTATAGCGCTTCAAATGTTCCTATCCTTCAATTGAGTCTCAGCAGTGATTCGCTTTCTGAACAAGATATTAATGACCAGGCCAATAACTTTCTGCGCGTAGGTTTGGCTAGTGCCCAAGGCGCAACGGTACCTTCTCCTTACGGTGGAAAGATTGCGCAAGTAATGGTTGACCTCGATCCAGAAGCACTCTATGCCAAGGGGCTTACTCCGGTAGATGTAAGCAATGCCATCAATGCCCAAAATCTTATCCAGCCGGCCGGGACTATAAAGATGGGAGATAAGGAGTACGATGTAAAATTGAATAGCAGTGAGGAAGTTGTGCAGACGATAAATGATATTCCGATAAAGGAAGTCAGGGGTGCTACCGTATTTATGAAGGATGTTGCCACGGTGCATAACGGATACGCGATTCAATCTAACCTTGTACGGCAAGACGGTAAGCGTGGAGCGTTTCTCACCGTTTTAAAAAATGGTGGTGCCTCAACATTAGATGTTGTTAAAAGGATAAAAAAGATATTACCTAAAGTAGAGGCCACACTTCCTACATCACTAAAGGTCGAACCTTTATTTGACCAATCCATTTTTGTTGATGCCTCTATTGACGGAGTAGTGCGCGAAGGCATTATTGCAGCCTGCCTTACGGCATTTATGATACTTGTTTTCCTGGGAAGCTGGAGGAGTACAATTATCGTTGCTGTCTCCATTCCGCTTTCCATTGTTGTCTCGATTGTTATTTTCAGTATGATGGGGCAGACGATCAACATCATGTCGCTTGGTGGGTTGGCGTTGGCGGTTGGGATATTGGTGGATGATGCAACAGTTGAAATTGAAAATGTTCACCGGAATATGGGTATGGACAAGCCGATGATTCAGGCGATCCTAGATGGTGCTTCTCAGATTGCTACTCCGGCATTTGTATCAACACTGGCAATCTGTATTGTTTTCGTCCCGATATTTTTCCTTACGGGTGTAACCAAGTTCCTTTTTGCTCCGCTGGCAACAGCGGTGATCTTTGCAATGCTCGCTTCTTACTTCTTGTCGCGCACACTTGTACCCACTATGGTGAGATACATGTTGTCTAGCGAAATACACATTTACAAAGCCATGGCCAATGGAGAACATGTGGATGCCGGTATCTTCTGGAAAATACATAACGGGTTTAATGTTTACTTTGAAAAGTTCAGGGATTCCTACAAAAAGCTTTTGTCTTTTAATTTAAAGCATCGTGGTATCGTTACTATTGTCTTCATTGTTACTGTGGGCTTGTCGTTATTCATTTTACCTTTTGTTGGCAGAGATTTTTTTCCTGCAGTGGATGCAGGTCAGTTTAGAATGCATGTACGCGCACCTTCGGGCACACGGATTGAGGAGACTGAAGTAATTTTTGAAAAAATAGAAAATATTATCCGGCAAGTTGTTCCAAAAGAGGAGATGGGACTTATTCTGGATAACATTGGATTGTCAGGATCGAATGTTGCGTATTCAGACAATTCAAGTATTGGCCCGTTTGAAGGCGAGATAAATGTTTCACTCAAGCCAAACCATAAACCCACCGATAAATACAAACAGGAAATACGCAAGGCTGTTAATCGGGCGTTTCCCGACGTTGTGATTTTCTATCAGGCTGCCGACATGGTTACCCAGATATTGAATTTTGGTCTGCCTGCACCGATCAACGTACAGGTAGTAGGAAAAAACAAAGTGGATAACTTCAAAATAGCGCAGGATATTAAAACGCGTATTGCCGCAATTCCAGGAGCTGTGGATGTACATGTTCAACAAGTATTGGATGTTCCGCAGATAAAAGTAGATGTAGACCGGGTGAGGGCGCAGCATGCGGGGCTTTACCAGCGCGATGTAGCCAATAACTTATTGATCTCTCTAACATCAAGCGGACAAACAGCTCCCAACTTTTGGCTCAACCCAAAGAATGGAGTCAGTTATCCGATTGCTGTACAAACACCGCCATATAAACTCTCTACAATTGCCGAACTCGAAGCGACTCCCTTGATATCTCCTTCCATGCAATCACAGTTGCTAAGTAATTTTGTGACGACAAGCCGCAGCATTACTCCGGGCGTAGTTACTCATTATAATATAGCACCTGTGATTGAGGTATATGCTAATGTTGAAAACAGTGATCTGGGAAGTGTTGCAGACAAAGTAGATGATATCGTTAAAAGTTATAAAGACAAATTGCCCCGCGGAACCTCTTTGCAAGTGCGTGGACAAATTCAAAGTATGAACGACTCCTTTTCTGGTCTCGGAATCGGGCTTGCTTGTGCCATCATCCTTGTCTACCTTCTGATGGTGGTTAACTTTCAGTCGTGGATGGATCCGCTAATTATTATTTCAGCACTTCCCGGCGCATTGTCAGGGGTGCTACTGATGTTGTTTCTCACCAATACAACATTTAGCGTTCCTTCACTAATGGGAGCGATGATGTGCATCGGTGTGGCTACTTCAAATAGTATTTTATTAATAACCTTTGCCAACGATGAGCGCATTGCCGGCAAGAGCGCGCTTGAGGCAGCACTTAGTGCAGGTTATGTTCGTTTGCGTCCGGTGATCATGACAGCTCTGGCGATGATTATAGGTATGCTCCCTATGTCGCTCGGGCTTGGCGAGGGTGGTGAGCAGAATGCACCTTTGGGACGGGCTGTGATCGGAGGGTTACTTCTTGCCACATTTACCACGTTGCTTTTTGTTCCTTTAGTTTATAGTTATTTTAGAAAGAATACAGTGCCCATTTACGAAGATGTTGCTTAATTAATAATTACTATTTCACATGAGCGAAAATACAAGTCACACAGATGCTTCAAAGAAACCATCCTATCTCATTTATATTGTTCTCGCAGTTATTATAGTCGGTGCGTTCTTCTATTTCTTGTACATCTCCATTCAAAAAAGAAAGGAGACAGCTGACGAAGCCAAACAGGCATCGGCAACGCAGACGATCAGAGTGCGTGTTGCCAAATCCTTTCTTGCCCCCGATACTTCTGTGCTTCTGTTGCCCGGAAATGTACAAGGCTTTCGCGAAACGTATTTGTATGCGCGTGTCAGTGGGTACATTAAAAACTGGTATGTAGATATTGGCGATCATGTAACAGAAGGTCAACTGCTGGCGGCACTCGAAACTCCTGAACTTGATCAGCAGTTGGCGCAAGCCAAAGCAAATCTGGAGTTGGCAAAATCAAGCTTGGAGCGTGTGAACAGTGTCAATATTGAAGGGGCGGTATCGATTCAGCAAAAAGCAGACAGAGACGGTGCTTACAAAGCGGCCTTTGCGTTGGTCAGCCAGCTCGAGGCGCAGAAATCTTTCAAGCAGGTATTGGCTCCCTTTACAGGTGTAATCACTTCGAGAAATATCGACATTGGTACTCTTGTCAATGCCGGAAGCAGCGCGAGTCAGCAACTGTTTACAATTGCCCAGGTCAATAAGCTCAGAATTTTTGTGAATGTTCCTCAATCTTTTGTAACGAATATTACAGTAGGCACAGAAGCAAAAATCATTGTACAGGAAATACCCGGCAAGCCTATTGTTGGAAAAGTGACTCGCACTGCCGGCGCACTTGATGCAACTACCCGTACATTATTAGTTCAGGTTGAATTTGATAACCCTAAGCATGTGTATTTGCCTGGAATGTACGCCAACGTAAAATTTGTTGTAAAGCGAACAATGCGTACGCTTATTATTCCTGCGAGCACGCTCGTCATCCGTACCGAAGGCACGCAGGTAGTTACAGTTACACCACAAGGCACTATCGCCATAAAAAATGTCTTAATCAATAAAGACAACGGAGCGACAATTGAAATATCAGGAGGCCTGAAAGGAGATGAACTTCTGGTGACAAACCCGAGCCTTGATCTTACTGAAGGATTGAAAGTCTCCCTTGCTCAGAAATCGTCCGCAGAATAAAATCATAACAAATCCCGGAACCAGATACTAAGATGATGAGAACAGGTTTGATATATTTTTTACTGATTGTCGTTGCCCTGTCAGCATGTAAAGTAGGACCACACTATTCGCGGCCCACCGTAGTGGATAATTCATGGGCTTGGAAGAATCAAGTTGTGCGCGATACATTGCTGCCAAATCAGGGTAACGCATCGAAGATGGTTATACCCGATCCGGCTGCTCCAACCAACTCAAAAGATACTTTCAAACTCGACACGCAATGGTGGCACATGTTTGAAGACGAGGTGCTCACCGATTTGATTCAGAAAGCTTTTGCCAATAACCCAAGTTTGAATACGGCTGCCTATCGCATTATGGAATCGCGTGGGTTGCTCAATACAGCCAAAGCCAATTTCTATCCGATCATCACAATTGATCCAAGCGCCAATAAAAACTTACTCTCAGGCGACAGGCCCAGTCAGGTAAGTAGCAACAAACTTCCGGTATTGACACTTACTACGATCACGCTTCCGTTGGACATGAGTTATGAACTAGATGTGTGGGGAAAGTTCAGACGCGGTGTAGAATCTTCCAAGGCGACTATGCTGGCATCTGTGGCTGACCAACAGGTTATTAAATTAGGTCTTGCCTCTGATGTAGCTTCCAACTATTTCAACTTGTGCTTGATCGATAATCAGATTCAGCTTTATGCCGACGCACTGAAACTCAGATATGAGAATTTGAATCTTACCCAAAGCCAGTATGCAGCCGGCATTACTACCAAACTCGATGTAGTGCAGGCAGAGATAGAAGCAGCTACCGTTGAAGCTCAGATTATTGATGCACGAAGAAGTAGAGCTCTCGCTGAAAACGCGATTGCTGTTTTGTGTGGTATTCCTGCTATGAACCTGCAAATACCAACACATCAGGGGCTGCCCATAGTGCCCTTCATTCCGCTGGAGGTTCCTTCCGATCTTCTTGAAAGGAGACCGGATATTATAGAAGCCGAGCAACAGATCGTTTCTGCCAATGCACAGATCGGTGTAGCTAAGGCGGCCTTTTTCCCCACAGTGAAAATCAGTGCTGCATCATATGGGTTCCTGAGCTCAACCTTCGATAACCTTTTCGCAACCCAAAGCCAGACATGGATTGGCGGTGTGGGCATTTCTATACCATTATTTACCGGTGGCAGAAACATTGCGCAAAGAGATGTAGCAGAAGCCCGCTTGAAAGAATCAGAATCTATTTATAAACAAGTCGTGCAAAATGCCTTTCGCGAGGTGCAGGATGCACTGGCTAATATCGAGTACCGGGCGCAACAATCAGATGTGCAGCAGAGAGCATTAGTATCAGCACATTCTTCTGCCGATATGTCGAAGGAACTTTACAAGAAAGGACTTACTACTTATATTAATGTAATTGTTGCAGACAGAACTGTGTTGGATGCTGAGACTACATACATAGGTATTACCGGTCAGCGATTGCTGTATTCTATTTCCCTGATTAAGGCTTTGGGAGGAGGATGGGACGGAGCAGCCTTAAAAGAGGAGAGCAGGAAAGCTCAGCAGAAATAATTAACTTTTGTTTGAATAACCCATCAATCCCTATTCCAATGAAAACTACTTCAAGAAACCTGTCTGTGGCAATTAGCTTACTGGTCGCATTTTCCCTTGTGTCAGCTTACGCACAAGAAAGGGTACCATTTCCTATTGAAGGACGATGGGATATTGTTATGAGCAAAGGCGGTAAAGAAATTCCATCATGGCTTGAGGTTCGCCATTCGGGAAACCACACACTAGTAGGCCGGTTTGTTTATGCTTTTGGAAGCGCGCGGCCGGTATCTGAAGTTAAGTTTAAAGACGGCAAATTCAGTTTCGCTATTCCACCACAGTGGGAGCAGGGAAATACTAACATGGAATTTGAGGGCACAGTAAAAGGCGATAGCCTGAAGGGCACTATGATTTATACCGATGGCAAATCATACACTTGGGTGGCGTCTCGTGCTCCCGCACTTATTCACAACATGAATCCTTCGTGGGGCAAATCAGTTACACTTTTTAATGGCACTGATTTAGCCGGATGGCATGCCATGGGTACGAATCAATGGATTATCGAATCGGGAGTTTTGAAAAGCCCCAAGTCCGGTGCAAATCTTGTTACCGATAATAGCTTTATGGATTTCAAGCTGCACATTGAATTTCGTTATCCCAAAGGCAGCAACAGTGGCGTATATCTTCGTGGTCGCTATGAAGTACAGATTACCGATAGCAAAGGCATGGAACCGTACGATGATCAGTTCAGCGGAGTGTATGGATTTCTTCCGCCCAATGAGATGGTTGCAAAGGATGCTGGCGAATGGCAGTCGTATGACATTACGTTGATCGGTAGGAGAGTAACTGTAGTTGCCAATGGTGCTACGGTTATTAATGATCAGGTGATTCCAGGTATCACCGGAGGTGCGATCAACAGCAAAGAAGGGGAGCCCGGTCCTTTTTTGATCCAGGGAGATCACGGACCGATTGAGTTCCGCAACATTGTTGTGACTCCTGCAAAATAGCTTTCAATTCTAAAATCTTTGATGGGCCATGATTTGTGTCAACACGAATCATTGCAAGAAGGCGGCATGTCGCTGGCGAGGCGCGCGCGCCACCGGGCTGTACGCTATACTCCTCGCTCCACTGCACATGCTCCGGAGCTGCGGGGTGCCGCTTCCATCCCTTGCCGGAGCATTGAGCAGTTCTTAAATCTTAAGTCCTAAATCTTTATTCTTAATTCAATTTCGATTTAAGAATGAAAATTAACGAAATAAGATTTTTGAAAATGTGCTTCCTCCACCTTCCACCTTCCATTCACTCCTCACACTCCAAATTGTCTCAAATGATGATCGCTATGTTTATAAATAAACTGTCCTAGTTGAGCTTTTGTCATGTTGCCAAAAAACCAGTGTATGAAGTTTTCATTCTCAAACGTCTCGTACTTCTCAATTAACGATATCCATTTACCCTTCCACGCCTCAAAGTCCTGAATATCATCTGTTACCGTGAGCTGTGATGGCGAAGTTGAGTTCTGTCTAAGCAGCACTTTATCATTCTTAAGTATGGCTTTGAGAGCAATTCTACCCAATACCCGCCCAAGCAACGACCTATCAACTTTAATTTTTCCGTAATAATATTCCTCGCACAAGGAACAATGTTTCAACATCTGTGTTACGGTCATTTTTCCCCATTGAGATTTATTCTCAGCTGTTAATAAACGAATTCTCTTTATGGTTTCATTCCTGACTTCCCGGTCGAATACTGATTTCATATTAAGAATTAGCTTGGGATAATGAAAACCAATTACCTGAGTCATCTGTAAACAAAGCCTCCATGCCATAGAACTCTTTTGTGGGTGGCTTTTTGAACACAACGCCCTTCGCTTTTAATTCTTCATAAGTCGCCAGTAAATCCTTGCAAGTGAATACTGCTGCACCAAATGTTCCCTTTTTGATTAATGCCGTCATCGTGCTTACAGTTTCTTTGTTGAACATGGCACCTTCAGCGATGAGAAATAGCGTGATCTCTAACTCTGGTTGCTCAGGAGGGGTGACAGTCAGCCATCTTGCGCCTTCGCCCATCGGTGCATCTGTGTGAACCTTGAAGCCAAGTTTATTCACATAAAAATCATATGCGCTATCCTGATTAAGCACATAAATACAGGTGTGTGTAATCTTTGTGATCATAAGTATTTTGTTTTATGTAAAAATGGAAGTTTAAAATCCTTTCGCCCTCTCGAAAATTGCTATTTTATCCAGCCGTTGGTTTCGGCATAGCAGTTGGGTACGAAGAGGAAGGGATTCCGATTGATCGCAGCATTTCTTGTTTTCGCTTCTTTCTGAAATTCGGAAGGCGTTTTTCGCACAAGTTTTTTGAATACTGCCGTAAAAGAGGTGGGGCTGTCAAAGCCAATGGCCATACTTGTTTCAAGGACTGATACGTCTGCGGAGAGCAATAATTTAGCTTTGTCTATTCTGACTTTGATAAGGTAGTTATGTGGCGTCTTGCCGTAAATCGATTTAAATAACCTTATAAAATGATATTTAGAGAAATTGGCTTGGTCTGCGATATTATCAATATCGATATTCTCAGCATAGTGATCGTCTATAAAGAGCTTCGCACGAACTATGCGTTTGTATAAATATAATTTTTCGTACTGCTCCATTTCTTTGTCAGTTCAAATCATTTGTTGACTGTGCTGATGTAAAGATGTCTATACTACTTTACTTTAATCGGATGTTTCTTGTTCCGTTTAACATCCCTTCCGTATCCCTTGTCAGCATGACTATTGGTGAGAAATTGCCCAGTGATTCAAATCTCTTTTTCTCTGAGTCCTTGATGAGCGTATCTCCGGTAAACCAAAAATCGTCAATATAATTTTCAGGTAAGTCTTTATTGAAGAGGTGAACGTGAATGTGAGCTGGTGTAGTCAACTTCGGATAGGGAGCCGGTTTGATCGTTGTAAACTTATAATGCCCGTCTGCACCAGTCTTTACCCAACCCTTTAATCTTGGGTCATTAGGGTCGTCTTCATTATTATAATGTCCGGTGGCGTCAGTATGATAGAAAAAAAGAATTATGCCACTTGCCGGAGTTTTCCCATCTGCCTTGTAAACAGTCCCCGATATTGTCAAGGGTTCTCCTTTTTCTCCAATGCTGACTGTCGTCTCTGAAGCAATGTTTGAAGGTTGTTCACAAGAACCACAAGGGATAAATCCTTGTCCGCTTGGGTTTTTAAGTTTTGGCATTTTCTTATGCTGGCCAAACGAAACAATGCTTAGAAATAGTAGAAAGACGATGAAAACGAATCTCGTTTCAAATGAATTGTGATTTGAGATTTTCATAGAAGTAATGTTTAGTAAGACTTAATGCGCCACTATCTTATTTAGTTTTGGCTGAAGAGTCCAAATTCCAATAAATGAAACAGCTATTTGTCCATACTCTCTTCTGGATTCTATGTCTGTCGCTATTCGCCCTAGTTCTATGGTTTTAATTGCCCTGCCAGCGAAGCGGCAACCATATAAAATGCCAAACAATGAAATGATGTGAATAGGAATTAACGCAACTGAAAATAAGATAGTCTCGAGGAATTTTAAGGAATCAGGGAACAATAGAAAAAGGTTAATCCCCATAATGTAAATTATGGGGACAGAGAATATCAATTTAAACCGATTAATGTTAAGTTGGTCTTCTTTTGGAGTAAGCTTGCTGAGTTCTGTCGAGATCGCCCAAATCCATCCAAGAAGTGTTATGGAAAAAACTGTCATTATCAGAGGGAATAGCTTTATTAACAACCCGGGATTTGAAAATGAATAAATGTCGATAGCTATTGGAGTCCCCCAGGTCAAAAAGAATAGCTGCCAATGCTTAAGTCGTAATAAGAATCTCATCAGATTAGTTGTTTTCCTTGCCCAAGGAGTTACTCACCATGGATGCGTTTTCTTGCTTTGAACAATCCATCTCTATTCCTTCCTCACTTCATACCACATTTCCACCATTCCGTTTTTGTAAGCTGTCACATCTTTCAGGTTCAGCGCCTGTTCTTGTCCTACGTGGTCAAAGAATAATGTCCCTTCACCTAATATAATAGGCAAAACAGATACCCGTATGTCGTCAGCTAATTTTAAACGAATGAAATCTTTAGCCAGCACTGCACCACCCACAAGCCAAGCATTCTTGTAGTTTGGTTTTAGCCGTTCGTTTACAAGTTTGTGCAGGTCGCCCGAATAAAATTCTATGTTCTCTCGATCAACCGGCAGGTTTCTGCTGGTTACTACAATTGTCGGCTTGTCTCCATAAGCCCACCCATACGATTTTGAAAGTTCCAAAGCGAGTTCGTAAGTACGCGAACCCATGATGTAACAATCTATTGTCTTCAGAAATTCTTCCGGATCCTGACCGGAAACACCTTTCTCGTAGTTGCTTGTTGTCTCAAACCACGAAACACTATTGTCTTTTTTGGCAATAATGCCATCAAGACTTGAAACCATGTGTATCGTGACTTTAAATGTATCGGACATCATTCTTTCAAATCAAATTAGCAATTTCATGAAAGTTGTTGGCCATGCGACCACCAACAACTAAACAGATCAACAAAATAGCCAGTGAGTCACTAGTAAGCTTAATCGTACTGAAGTTCGCTCAACGGCTTTTTAGGGAAATGGCCTACAATCTCTTTGTCTACTAAATAAACTTTGGGATAGTCTTCGCAAGAATTGCAAGTAAATATGCTCACCTGCGGCGCATCTCCCTGACCTTGTCTGAAATTCACACTGAATTTTAACGTGGTTGTGTCTTGCGTGCTCTGAAGGTCGATGTCGTAATACAGCATCTGCCCATCGTCGGCTCGTTTGCAGTTTTTGATTACGTAAGTACCCGGATGGAAAAAGCCCGAATTAATCATCTGCCAGTCGTTTCCATTTTGTTTAATGATGATGCTACCCACCGGTGAACTACTGCTATCCACAGGGATAACGTATTGGCGAACCGTAGAATCAGGTGGCGAAATATCTTCCACGAGCGTCCACTCTTTGGGAAAATCTTTAAGACCTGTAATATCAGAAGGCTGCTCTGCTGGTTGTTTTTTGCCTGTACACGATATCAAAGCAGCCATCAATGTAAAAAACAAAAGATGGTTTGAGGAAAAGGGGCGGAAAGGTTTCATTGGGGTTGGTTTTGGTTTGGTTCTATTTGCAAATTAAAAATTCTTTGTCAGCCGGCAGGTATAAAATGATACTTGAATCTTATTATTTCGCGACTTACCTTAATAGCAGATATCCTTCAAAAGACAATTTACAAGCATGACGAAAGCATTTTTACTGACTTTTATTATGGGGTTAGCAACTATAGGTTATAGCCAAAGCGAAGAAGAGCAGGCTATTAAGCAATTGCTGGAAAAAGAATCATCCACATGGAGATCGGGCGATATCAAGGGGCATGCCAGCTGTTGGTCAATTCAACCATACAGCAGAATACTAAGTTCTACCGGCGATGGCACTGTATTCGATATACCTCCAGAGGTGATGATTAACCCTCCCGCGAATATTTTCGGAAAAGGAGGGACTTCACGCAATACAAATTATAAGATGAATATCAGCGGTAACAATGCCTGGGTTTGTCATGATGAGGAATCAACTGCAATAGACGGCAAAAAGACTTTAACAACCGAATTCAGAATACTGGAGAAGATCAACGGCAGTTGGAAATTAGTAGCACAATCAATTCACGCCCGCAAGCCCTGATTACTGCAAAATCTTAAACCTGAATTCTTTGTCCTTAAATCGAAAGTAAAAAGTCTGCAGCGATAAATCTGAATAGATCGTCAGAGCGAAAGACCTGACGACTCCCTATCTTGCAACTTTGGCATGAGTATTGTCTATATCCGGCGAAACCAAACAATTTCCATTTTATGAAAAAGATTGTATTACTTTCTTTAGTGTTACTCCCATTGTTTGCTATTGCTCAATTTAGTAAGGGACAAATTTATTTGGGAGGGACAATGTCGGCCTCCGTGCTAAATAATAATTATCCGCTTAACCCAGGAAGTGGTGGCCCTAGTAAAAGTAATGTGTTTTCTATTTCTCCGGTTTTTGGTTATTTCTTAAATCCTAAACTAGCTATTGGAGGATCGATTGGATACTCATCTTCCGACAGTGAATCAGATTTTCTTAGCACTTTTTATGTTAACAACAACATTCCTTATACCCTCCCAGGGTATGTTAAAACAATCACCAATAGCATTTCAGTCAGTTCATTTACTCGCTATTACATAGCCTTATCCCATTCATTTTATTTTGCAGCCCAAGGGCAAATCAGTTTTTCCCGGTCAAATAATAGATACGAAAATGTAAATAACGGCTCCCTCGGTGACCAAACAACTGATAGTCCGTCGTATTCTCTTGGAGCGAGCCTTAAGCCCGTCTTCATTTTTTTTTCCATCTCCGAAGTGGGGGATTGAAGCAGCTATAGGGTCCATTAGTTATAGCCGTACCAAATATCTGCCGAATGTTTATTCTACCAATGCATTTTCAATGAGTACAGGGTCATTCTCATTAGGATTGTCTTATTACTTCAAAAGAAAATTGGAATAGTGAATCCACTCGCCCTTGTTTGGTGTTGACTAGAAACCAACAGAATTATTTCATATGTTGGCTGAACACCAGCCACGGCTAAAATGTGAGACTCAGAGGGAAGAAAGAATAGTGAAATCAACTTGTCTTTTATTTTAGTTTAGTTGATTTAATTTAATATTGTTTTCCATTCGATTAATTCCAACCAGTGCAGATTCTAAAACACTGCATAATACTAATACCGCCCTCCAATAGTTGCTGATGGCAAAGACTTTTGAATAACAGCCAGATCGGATTTAGTTAATTCCACCTTAAATGCTCCTAAATTCTCTTCGAGACGGTCAATTTTTCTTGTACCCGGAATAGATACGATTTCATCATTTTGACTAAGCACCCAGGCAAGA
>JABDGP010000054.1 GCA_013285945.1 Bacteroidota bacterium
GTGTGCTTCGAATTGAGAGATGACAAAATTTTAAACAGTGTCTGATGACTCTCCACTTCAAAAAATCTTTATTCGTTATTCTTAAATCTTAAATCAAAAAATTGCTTCGATACTTCGATTTAAGAATAAAGAATTAAGATTTGCGATTTTGGAGTGGACCACCGCAACCATAATCTGTAAATGATGTAAGTCTTTTATAGAGTTGTGCAACTCTACTCGGTCTTCAAGAACGCACCTTTAAACTTTCAACTGGAAACCGAATCCAAAAGCAACAATTATGCAAAATTCAAGAAGCAAGAAAAGCGAATCATATTATGTGAAGCCCAATGGCGCTCATGAAGATTCGCAAATGCAAGAGTTTTTTCTAAGCGCCCTGGAGGATATCTATTGGGCTGAAAAGCACGTGACTAAAGCTATTCCAAAGATGATCAATGCCGCTACCTCACCGGAGCTTCGCCGGGTATTTGAAGAACACCTGGAAGTGACCAAAGAGCAGGTAATCAAACTTGAAAGTGTTTTTGAGCTAATGACCGAAAAGCCTTACGGAAAAATATGTGAGGCTATGGAGGGCATCACCAGGGAAGCAGAGAGCATCATCGATCAAACTATAGACGGATCATTGACCAGAGACGTGGGCTTAATTATGGCTGCACAAAAAATAGAACATTATGAGATTGCGACCTACGGCACACTCATCCGCTTGGCTATTGCCATTGGTCGCCGGGACGCTGCAGCTATTTTTTCAACCATTCTTGAAGAAGAGAAAGAAGCTGACAAGACCTTAACAGTTGCAGCGGAGAATAGTATCAACCATGAGACAACCCTTGAAAATCATTTATTGAGAGGCTAATAAGTTGAGTAACACAATACTTAAACGTCAAACTAAAGTAAAATGAAAAGAATGATCAGTTATGTAGTCTGTATGTTGGCAGCAACTCTGGCGATGCATGGTGTGAACGGGCAAGAGTCATCTCATAAAAAACATGCAAAGCGCGGCATTAAAGCTACTGATACTACCGTGTGTCAGCGAATGCGGCGAGACCTCAATACAAGAAGTACGTTGACGGCCAATCAGGAAGTAGATTGGAGAAGTTCGCGCTATGGATATTATGGAACTTATTCTATCGATAGTGTGGAATATATGGCCCGCTATGACAAAGATGGCAAGTACGAGGAGATACTTACCCAGAAAGACTGGAATAACCATGCTCCTGCCAAGCTGAGGTCTTCGTATGCGCAGAGTATGTATAAGCTACAAACAGTGATAGGCTATTGGGAAATCTCCGGCCCGGACAGAAAAGGATATTACCTTGAACTAAGCAATGGCGATGGTGATCAGCCTTCGGAGGTTTGGGCTAATGAAGACGGTACGTTTTCTGATACACCTTTACATTTCAACCCCGCTCCAAAAAGTAATATGAAGTAAGGACAAGGCTCCGCTCACTTCAAAAATCTTTATTCGTTATTCTTAAATCTTAAATCAAAAAAATAGGTGCAAAGAGAGCGGAGCTTTGATTGGGGAGATACCGGATCACTCACAAACCCATCACACTCGCTGTCCGGTATGACAGTAACGTAAATGGAGTTCTATTCGATTTAAGAATGCAGAATTCAGATTGACGATTTTAGATGAGCGTCTTCTCCCCCAGCGCTGTCATACCTTTCTTAAAACACAAAAATTATATCTCCTTCTCCTTTTCGTACTTTTTGTCTTGACACAAAAAGTACCCAAAAAGTCAAGACAAAAAAATGCTTCTCCCCGCTTCCCTCACACCCTCGCTTTTTTGTCAGGCCAGCTCTCTTAGAACTTCGAACAAATATTGGACTGTCATAACCAGTGACCAATGCCTAATGACTATTTACTATTTACTATTTACCCTACTTATTTACTGTTTTTTTGAATCTTTCTTGGTCCGTAGCTCTCATTTTATTGAATCCGTCTTTATTTAAGCTCATTATGATAACTCCGTTCTGCCCCTGAGGTCCATATTTGTCTGTCGCATCCTTTCCCTTTACAATTTCCATTGAATCAATCCAGCTAGGATTTACATATACTAGTAAGTTCGAATTAGCGTCATCCTCTTTCACTGATACACCACTACTGTCGGTAATTAGTGTGTTGCCCTCAGCCTTTATAATGTACAATTGTGGGCTGGTTATCGGAGTAAAATTTTGCCCCGAAACATTTGTACAGATTGCCAGAAGAATTAGTCCCAGAATAATAATTTGATTTTTCATATAATCTATTGTTTAAGTCCTATTGTTCCTCTTTGTCTTAAAGCCACGGCAGCCATGATTTGGCTATAGGTGATATTGCATATAACCCTGAATAGTTGTATCAAATTTAAGGGTTTGATTGGGAAGGTTGGTTGTTAATCCAAAGGAAATTCATATAAACATCTGATTGTGATAATGGTGACGCGAGTTCATATTTGTTATGTATCGATGCCTTTAACCTAATTATTATATTATGAAACATTCATTTAGAATTACGTCGCTCATCTTAGCGTTCATTATCGCAGCTGTGTTTTCGTATGCACAGAAAACTCCTAACCGGATGGCCGTTACAGTTGACGGGAAATTGTACAAAGCCGAGCCTCGCAAAATTACTTACGGCTCTTCCGTTTTACTTACAGGCAATACTGTAGGGCCAGACAAATCGCTGCGGATAGGCGTTGGCAACTGGGCTTCTCCGGGTGCTTATGCTCCGGGAAAATATCTTATAGTCGCCCCTGATCAAGATATACCCAAAGATCAAATAGACCGTTTGCTACCAGAAAACTTTATAGGCATTGCTACCCTGAGATATATCGAAGAAACAAAAGCACCCCGCATGCGATATCACAAGGGAAACTCAGGCAATAACAATGAAATATTAATGTTATCGGTTAAGGGAGATTCAACCATCATTGAATTTCAATCTGTAAGCTTAACAGGGACAAATTGGAAAGAAAAGGTAACAGCAACAGTACTTGGTGGTGTAGGAAGGTTAGAACAAAAAATGAAGGATAAGGCCAAAACAAAAGTAACCGGGTATGAGGTGGACATTGACCCTGAACACAACGGTTACCATAAGGAGGACGGAACGGATGTGATCATGTTAACTAATGGTCGTATTTCACTTTCGACAAAACAGCAGCCCTAGCCATAATTGATTAACTAGAAAATAGGTTTGAATTTTTAAAATATTCCCGCTTTCCGGTATGATAGAAACATAAATAGAGTTTCTCTTCGAATGAAGAATGCAGAACTCAGATTTTATAAGGGGCGCCATCTCCCCAGCGCTGTCATATCCAAATAAACTTAACTTAAGAAAGGCTTCACATGGAGGCCTTTTTTTTTTTGACAACTTTTGAATTTATTTATGTAACCAACCAAACCTCTCCTATGAAAAAACTATTTTTACTGGCTATGCTTTTGCTTTTTGCAAGCATTACCTCAAGCATGGCGCAATGCCCAACAACTTCTGCTATTGCAGGCTATGTAAATGCCTGCGCCGGCACTGCTGGAATTTACAGCGTAACAAATAATACTGGCAGCACATATGCTTGGACTATTACCGGCGGTACCATAGCAAGTGGTGCCGGAACGCACAGTATTACTGTAAACTGGGGTGCTGCAGGAACCGGAAATGTGAACGTAGTTGAGACTTTTAGTGGAGGCTGCGTTGGTGCTGCGGTTAACTCCGCAATAAATATTGTTGCCATTCCTGTTTTAAGCCCAGTGCCTCCAAATTTATGTATTGGTCGATCTATAACTTTAAGTCCAACCACGGGAGGAACTTGGTATACAAGTGATCCAAGTATTGCAACTATTACTAATTCGGGTGTTGCAACAGGCATTGGCACTGGAAGTGTTTCATTTACGTATGTAACAGCGGTTGGCGGATGCCCAGCATATGAACCATATATTTTTGTAGGTCCACCAAGAACTCAATCTATTAGTGGCTCAACTATTGTCTGCTCTAACCAAACAAATGTTGTCTATAATTATCCTAATACAGTTGGCAATACTTATGCTTGGACTATAACAGGCGGCACACTAGCAAGTGGCACAGGAACGAGCAGTATTACAGTAAACTGGGGACCTTCTGGTTCTGGGAACGTGAGTGTCGTTGAAACTACTTCGAGTGGCTGTTCGGGTTCACCAATAAGCTATCCCGTTACAATCAATACCCCTACCACTAGTGCAATAACCGGAATAACAAATATTTGTGGTTCACCTAATAATCAGGTTTATAGTGTTACAAACACAACTGGTAGTCAATATAGCTGGAATATAAATGGAGGTTCAATTATTAGTGGTCAACTCACAAATAGTGTAATTGTAAGTTGGTCTCCCAGTGGTGGATCTGGAAATCTGAGCGTTGTTGAAACTACGTCGGCAGGGTGCATTGGCAATACTATCACTTTACCAGTAACCATCAGTACACCAAATACAAGTTCAATAACGGCTGGATACGGAGCACCATGTGCAAATTCAAGTTTGACTTATAGCGTCATAAATTCTTCAGGAAGCACTTACGCCTGGACAGCAGTGGGGGGGACTATTGCGAGTGGTGGAAACACAAACAGTGTAACAGTGAATTGGGGAGCGGCAGGAAATGGGACTCTAAGCGTGGTTGAAACAACAGCATCAGGCTGCGTTGGATATCCCAAGAGCTATACTGTTCAACTTTATGCTCCCCCTCCCCTAAATTCAATTACCGGCAGTACAAGTGTTTGTATTAATAGCACCGGAACTACGTACAGCGTAGTAAATAATAATCCGAGCAATTATTATAATTGGATTATTACGGGAGGAACTTTGGCCACTGGAAATTCCAATAACTCAAGCATCACAGTAAATTGGGGGCCTAACGGAGGCGCTGGAAATGTAAGTGTTACTGAAGCCGTTGATTATACTGTAGCAGGAGGTTGCAAAGGTCCGGCCGCAAACCTTCCCGTGTCAATTCTAGCTCCTAACACGAGTGCAATTAATGGAAAAACAAGCGTCTGTAATAATAGTACTGGTGTCTCTTATAGTGTTACAAATACTGTAGGCAGCACTTATGCCTGGTCAGTCACTGGTGGCACTTTGGCAAGTGGTGCAGGCACCAATACTGTCGCAGTCAATTGGGGAGCAGCCGGCACCGGAGACATAAGAGTAGTTGAAACAACGGCTGCCGGTTGCACGGGTTCTCCACTAGGCACACTTGTCTACATTGGTTCTCCTGGCACATCATCACCAATAACAGGAAGCATTGATGCATGTCAAGGGGGTAATGTAACGTATAGTGAACCAGGTAACGGAAGCACCTATTCCTGGGTCGTTACAAATGGAACAATAGTTACTAATAACGGATTTTACATTAACGTGAATTGGCCTTCGCCAGGGACTGGAAATATCCAAGTGACCGAGACAAATATTTACGGCTGTCAAAACGCTCCAGTCAATTTACCAGTAACTATTCATGCTAACCCAGCGATGCCATCAATTATTGGTAACTCAAGCGTTTGTACATTTAATCCTACCGGAGGATATTCTTATACCGTCAGTACACCAGTATCCACGAGTATTTATTATTGGAGTTACTCTGTTAACGGAATAGTTCAACCTGCTCTTGTCGAATATGGAAGTAACCCAGCGATCACGATAGGCTGGCAGAATCCTGCTGCAGAAAGTGTACATGTTTATGAATTAAATTCTTGGGAATGTGCTAGCCCTACTGCAAATCTATCTGTCAATGTTAACGCCAGTCCGGCAACAAGCGCAATCTCCGGAAGTACCTTGGTTTGCCCTGTTTCAAATGGAGTACCCTATAGCGTAACCAATACTCCTGGTAGTACTTATCATTGGACCATCGGACTTCAAGCCGTCCAAGCAAGCGGCAGTAATAGCCATGCCATTACGGTAAATTTTAACTCAACAGGCAATACCATGACCGAGATTGATGTAACTGAGACAAACGCTGCCAACTGTGTTGGACCATCCTCTCAAATTTTCGTTTCAAAATCTCCAGTTTTTACAAGCGCAATTACCGGTAATACATCAGTTTGTGCCAGTGCAACAGGGGTACCATATACTGTTACCAGCACTTCAGGAAGTTCTTATACATGGACTATTACAGGAGGCATACAAATGAGTGGAGGAAGCTCAGGTTCAATAATTGTGAATTGGGGTTCAACCGGAGGAAGTGGAAGTGTTAGTGTCATTGAGACTAATTCAATCGGGTGTATTGGTACTCCTGTTACTTTACCCGTTACAATCAGTAAACCTTCGGCAAGTGCAATTTCAGGAAGCACAACGGTATGCCCAGGCACAATTGGATCAGTCTATAGTGTACCTTATAATTCAGGTAGTACTTATACCTGGACAATTACAGGAGGAACACAGGCAAGTGGAACAAATACATATTACATTACCGTAAACTGGGGTGCGGCAGGTACAGGAAATGTAAGCGTTGTAGAAACTGCTACCGGAGGCTGTTCCGGATCGATCATAAATTTTCCAGTCACTATAAAAAATGTTACCACAAGTGCCATCACTGGAACTACTGGTGTGTGTGCAAGCGCTACTGGTGTTTCTTATAGTGTAACCAACAACTCAGGAAGTACTTATGCCTGGACAATTACAGGTGGAACCCAAGCTAGCGGTACTACTACCAATGGTATAACTGTAAACTGGGGAGCAGCAGGTGCAGGAAATGTAAAAGTGATTGAGACTAACTCGGGTTGCACGGGCGCAGCTGTGAACCTGCCCGTCACGATAAATTCGATTCCAGCAACGAGTGCGATCACCGGAACTGCGTCAGTATGTACTGGCTCTATTAACCAGGCCTACAGTGTAACGAATACTACTGGGAGCACCTACGCCTGGACTATTACAGGCGGAACCCAGACTGGTGGAGGCACTAACAGCTCTATTACTGTTACATGGGGAGCTGTAGGCACCGGTATAGTCAAAGTAATTGAAACCAGTGCGGCAGGTTGTGTCGGCTCAGCAGTAACCAAGTCAGTTACTATTAATGCATTTCCTGCTACTTCTGCAATTGCAGGAAATACTACAGCATGCCCGAACTCTACCGGTGTAGCTTACAGTGTTACCAATACTATAGGAAGTACTTATGCGTGGACAATCACCGGGGGAAGTCAAACATCTGGCGGAACTACAAACAGTATCCTCGTTACCTGGGGAACAGGCGGCAGCGGAAATGTAAAAGTAATCGAAACAAACACGGCAGGTTGTGTTGGGGCAGCCGTAAATAAAGCGGTGACAGTTTCACCTCTTACAAGTTCTATTGCAGGGAATACAAGTGTTTGTGCGAATGCGGCTGGAGTAACTTATGGTGTTACCAATAATACCGGCAGTACTTATACATGGTCAGTGACGGGTGGCTCGCAAGTAAACGGATGCAATACCGGTAGCATCACTGTAAACTGGGGATCTGCAGGTGCTGGAAGTGTAAAAGTTACTGAAGTTAATTCTGGTTGCACAGGTGTACCTGTAAACTTGCCAGTGACAATCAATGCAGGTGCAACCACGAGTGCAATTACAGGGAATGCCAGTGTTTGTTCAGGGTCGACGGGATCAGCTTATAGTGTTACAAGCACTGCAGGAAGTACTTATGTATGGACCGTTGTGGGAGGAATTCAGACAAGTGGCACAAATACCAGCAGCATCACCGTGGCATGGGGAAGCGCGGGCTCAGGAAACATAAGCGTAATTGAAACAACAGCATCGGGATGTGTTGGTGTCGCTGTAAGCAAAGCTGTGTCCATTAGCAGTCTCACCACCAGCCCCATCAGCGGTAATACAAACCTGTGTGTAGTTACCAGTGCTGTAGGTTATAGTGTTACAAACACAACGGGCAGCACGTATGCCTGGAATATCAATGGAGGTACGCAGGCCAGTGGAACAAATACGAACAGCATCACAGTCAATTGGGGAGCAGCAGGCACTGGAAGTGTGCAAGTGGTAGAGACAAATTCAGCCGGTTGCACAGGTACCCCAGTGGTATTACCGGTAACTATAAACCCGAGACCATTGACAAGTGCTATTACCGGAACTACAACATTGTGCGGCAGTTCTACGGGTATTAGTTATAGTGTTCCTAACACTACCGGAAGTACTTACACCTGGACTGTTGCGGGTGGCACGCAAGCCAGCGGAACTAACACCAATGCTATCACTGTAACCTGGGGTGCGGCAGGAGCCGGCAATGTAAACGTAGTAGAAACTACATATCTTGGGTGTGTTGGCTCAACAATCACGTTACCGGTTTCTATTGACACATTGCCTTCTGTATCTATTAGTGCTACTGCTGGTACGGTCTGCTATGGTAATTCAGCCACTCTTACTGCAACCGGCGCCACTTCTTACAGTTGGAATACCGGGGCAACAACCGCCGCAATTACTGTAACTCCGGCAGGAGCTACTACCTACACTGTCACGGGTACCACAGGCAGTTGCAGCGCACACGCCTCATATACTGTAAATGTCAACGCAGCATCGGGGTACGTGTCACCATCCAGTGTTAACCTGTGTACCGCAACTGGAGGTTGTGCTCTGCTGCAAGCCGGTTCCGGCTCTGGATATATTTGGACCACTGGCGCAACTTCATCGAGCATTACAGTATGCGCAGTTGGTACGTACACCGTCAGATACTCACTAAACGGTTGCTCGGTTACAGCAACCGCAAATGTCTATCAGGGCACTCCTCCTCCTCCAGTGGGTTCGAGTGTACCAGACCCGATAGTCGATCCGAAAAACGGAGGAACTCGTGTTCAACTAGGCGATGCAGAACGTGCTACTGCTCTCGGCCAAAATCTGAACCAAGTGCCTCCAGGAGGAGTGGTACATGCCGACCAGGCAGCTCCTTGCTCAACGCAACAGCAGATAGCATCAATGGATATTGTTGAGAAAACTACCTTTAGCGTTTATCCTAACCCGGCATTTACGGAAGTAACAATTGTGCTGACTAAAGTTGCCACAGAAGATTCGGAAGTACAATGGTTCGACATGTCGGGAAGATTAATGAAATCGGGAGTGATAGGAAAAGGTAATACAGAAAAGACTTTTCAAATTGGAGAACTTGATTCTGGTATCTACCTTATCCGAGTGAGAGATGGTGATCAACTCAGGTTAAGCAAGATGGTTGTTGCAAAATAACTTATGACAAAAAAGATCGCCTTGAAATTCCAGGGCGATCTTTTTTTGTAAACACACTTTGGGAAAAACTGGCGTTAGCGAGATCCGGTATCTCCAAAAGAAGTCTTCTCAAACCACTTCAAAAATCCTTATTCGTCTTTCTTAATTCTTAAATCAAAATAACAGAGGTACTTCGATACAAGAACTAAGAATGAAGAATCAGATTTACATTTTCAGAGGCATTACTTCAAGTCAAACCGGTCGAGGTTCATAACCTTGGTCCAGGCTGCAACAAAGTCATGCACGAACTTCTTTTGAGAGTCATCGCATCCATAGACTTCTGCAAGCGCTCTGAGCTCTGAGTTGGAGCCGAAAATAAGATCTGCACGTGTGGCTGTCCACTTTACTTCACCTGTCTTGCGATCACGACCTTCAAATACATTTTGAGAATCTGAAATCGCCTTCCATGTAGTACCCAAGTCGAGCAGGTTCAAAAAGAAATCGTTTGTGAGTGACTCTGCGCGTTTGGTAAATACTCCATGCTTCGATTGATCAAAGTTTGTGTTGAGTACACGCATACCGCCAACCAGAGCAGTCATCTCGGGTGCAGTGAGCGTCAGCAGTTGCGCTTTGTCAATCAGCATTTCCTCTGCCGAGGTAGCATGTTTAGGCTTGAAGTAGTTGCGGAATCCATCGGCTGCCGGCTCCAGCACTGCAAATGATTCTATATCGGTTTGCTCTTGCGAAGCATCGGCTCTTCCGGGTGTAAAAGTAACCGTCACTTCATGGCCGGCATTCTTTGCTGCCTTCTCCACTCCTGCACATCCGGCCAGCACGATTAAGTCTGCCAGCGAAACTTGTTTACCTCCGATGCTGAACTCCTTTTGAATTCCCTCGAGAGTCTGCAATACTTTTGCAAGCTGCGCGGGGTTATTTGCTTCCCAGTCTTTTTGAGGTGCAAGGCGAATACGTGCACCGTTTGCGCCACCGCGTTTATCGGAGCCACGGAAGGTCGATGCTGACGCCCACGCTGTAGATACCAGTTGCGACACTGTTAGTCCCGATGCCAGGACTTTTGTCTTCAATGCAGCAACGTCTTTATCGTCTATTAATTTATGTGTAACCGCCGGAATAGGATCTTGCCAGATCAACACTTCTTTAGGCACCTCGCTGCCAAGATAGCGGGCAAGCGGACCCATGTCACGGTGTGTAAGCTTGAACCACGCACGGGCAAATGCATCGGCAAACGCTTCGGGGTTCTCATAAAAGTGTTTTGAAATCGGTGCGTAGACTGGATCGAGTTTCAACGCGAGGTCCGTGGTGAGCATCGTTGGTGCATGACGTTTTGATTTGTCGTGTGCGTCAGGCACAGTACCTGCACCAGCTCCGCCTTTGGGTTTCCACTGATGTGCGCCGGCGGGGCTCTTGGTCAGCTCCCAATCGAAGCCAAACAGATTCTCGAAAAAGTTGTTGCTCCACTTTGTTGGTGTGGTAGTCCATGCGCCCTCAAGGCCGCTTGTAATTGTATTTACACCATTGCCACTGCCAAAAGTATTTTTCCAGCCCAGGCCTTGCTCTTCAATGCTGGCAGCAGCAGGTTGTGCTCCTACATATTTGCCCGGATCGGCTGCACCATGGGTTTTGCCAAAGGTGTGTCCACCAGCAATTAGCGCTACGGTCTCTTCGTCATTCATTGCCATACGGCCAAAGGTCTCGCGAATGTCGCGGGCCGCTGCGAGTGGATCAGGTTTCCCGTTAGGGCCTTCCGGATTTACATAGATAAGACCCATCTGAACGGCAGCAAGAGGGTTTTCCAGCTCGCGGTCGCCAGTGTAACGCTTGTCGCCCAGCCACTCTTTCTCGGAACCCCAATAGATATCTTCAGCAGCTTCCCACACATCTTCACGTCCTCCAGCAAAACCAAAAGTCTTGAAGCCCATCGACTCGAGTGCGCAATTACCGGCAAGGATCATCAGGTCTGCCCATGAAATCTTCTTACCGTATTTCTTTTTGACAGGCCATAATAACAAACGGGCTTTGTCGAGGTTGGCATTGTCGGGCCAACTATTGAGTGGGGCGAATCGCTGAGTACCAAAGCCGGCACCGCCACGGCCGTCGGAGATGCGGTATGTGCCTGCAGAGTGCCAAGCCATCCGGATGAAGAACGGACCATAGTGACCGTAGTCAGCCGGCCACCAGTCTTGAGACGTTGTCATCAGATCAAATATTTCTTTCTTTACTGCACTCAGATCAAGGCTCTTAAACTCCTTCGCATAATCAAACTTCTCATCCATCGGATTAGACAAAGAAGAGTATTGACGAAGGATGTTTAGCTTCAACTGATTTGGCCACCAGTCGCGGTTTCTTGTGCCGCCTCCTGCGCTTTGCTTTAGCGCTCCGCCATGAAACGGGCATTTGCCTTCGCCATTCGTATGGTGTGATGATGTGCCCGAGGTTGTTTGTTTTTCCATTTTTATAGATTGATAAATTGTTTGTTACAGTTATTGACTTGACTGATTATGCAATGAATGCCAAGATTACTCCTATCCGAGTAATAATTCAAATTGATTATCTTTATAAACATATAGCTATAATCTATGACATTAACTCAGCTCGAATACATTGTTGCAGTAGATACCCACCGGCATTTTGTTCTGGCTTCCGAAAAATGTTTTGTTACCCAGCCTACATTAAGCATGCAGATACAAAAGTTGGAGGAAGAGCTTGATGTAAAGATATTTGATCGCACCAAGCAGCCGGTCATCCCTACCGAAATCGGCATGAGTATGATTGCGCAGGCACGGATCATACTCAGGGAAGCTAAGCTGATTAAGGAAATAATCAATGATCGGAAAGACAGCTTATCAGGTGAACTCAGAATTGGAATAATTCCAACGCTTGCCCCCTACTTACTTCCACCCTTGTTTCAAAAAATACGAGAGAAGTATCCGCAGGTAAATCTGGTTGTAAAAGAAACCATAACCGAAGAAGTAATTCATGAGCTTAAGAATAATCGTCTTGAATGCGGCATTGTAGTCACTCCGCTTAATGATCTCACAATTAAAGAGCATGTTCTTTTTTATGAAGAGCTCTTTGTTTATGTATCAAGGAAAAATGCGTTGTACGACAAAAAGTATGTATTAGCCAAAGAAATTGACCCCAACCAGCTGTGGCTTTTGGAAGAGGGCCATTGTTTCAGGTCGCAGGTATTAAACTTGTGTGAACTGCGTAAACACTCTGACCTGCACTTTCAATACGAAACGGGAAATATAGAAACATTGAAACGCATGGTTGATAAGAGTGACGGCATTACCATTCTGCCGGAGCTGGCGGTGATGGAATTCACCACAGCTCAAATGAAGTTCGTCAAAAAACTCAGAGCCCCAAGTCCCGCACGCGAGGTTAGTTTAGTCACACACCGAAATCACATCAAGACAAAACTGATCGAAACACTGAAAGAAGAGATACTCAACATCGTTCCCACGCAAATGCAAAAACTCAATAATAAAAAGATAGTGGAGATTACGTATTGAGGTTAACAAAGGTCTCTACCCAAAAACGAAACGTCTTTTCTCCGCACACTTCAAAAATCTTTATTCTCTACTCTTAATTCTCAAATTGTTTGGTAGGTAAAATGAATGAAGAATGAAGAATATAGATTTATGATTTTAGAAATGTTCACGGGTTAAGCATGTGCCTGTCCAGTCTGACAGTAACGTAAGCAATGCCTTATTCATCGGGCGTAAATGCGCGATTGATGTAAGTTAATTTTAAGATTCTGTAACAAGTCGGCTTCAGCCCGGTATCATCTTTGTATGAGAAGTCGAAAATCACTAGCCAAACAGGGGTTAAGTAATCAATAAACGCCTTTCGACTTACCAAATTTTCGACAAATGAACATATGACCCGAACGAAGGCAAAAGGCGGGGTATCATAATAATAAGTGCAGACGTTATATAATTAATAAAAACAAGAACAATGAACGCAATGAAAAATTCAACCAAAATCGTCTTGTTGGCTTTTATCTTATTGACTGCTGCCGTTGGCTGCAAGAGCTCGAAGAAGGCTACCGCTGCCACCAATGCAGCTGCCGAAAAGGCTAAAATGGAACAAGAAGCGAATCAGCGTAAACAAGCGGAGGCGGATTTGAAAAGAAGAGAGAGTGAAGAAAACGCCAAGCGCGAAGAGGAATCAGCTATGAAAGTGATGAAAGCTAATGCTCCTAAAGTAAAGCTGAGTGAATACTTCGATGCTATCGCAAACTCAAGCGATGTTGCGTCGGCCGGCAGCACTATCAATGAAGCACTCTCTATGTTTGCTTCACCTGAAACACCGGTATTAATTATAATAAGTAATGAAAATGGGAAGAAGGACTATGACAGGCCAACCACTATCAAAGCTTACCTCAATTACTTAAAGGATCAAAAGAAAAATATCAACGACATCGATGCTTTGAAAGTCGATGACTCGGGAAAAATTACTGAAGTAGAATTAAGGAAGAACAATTAAATCCATTAATCATGAATACCATCAAATTCCTTTCCGTGTTGGTGCTTGGCACCTGTATGTCGGGCGGCTTGTGTGCACAAACGGATAACATAAGCCCTGCAAGGAAGCAGGCAATTGACTCGCTCGCATTAGAAAAAGTGAGAGACCTGAGTAAATACATCAGCATCATCGGTAGCAAGAAGACACAATACTCTGAAGCCAGCCGTGTAATGGATCGTGCCGAAGAACTCTTTGCTCCTGAAAGCGAAATGGGTGTGTCTGCTTTGAACAAAAAGGATGTCACCTACTATAAGGTGCGTAAATACTTCGAGCATTTGATCGCACTTAATTACGATCGTGTTGACATCAGCTGGTATAACATTCATTATATCAGTGACCTTGAGCGGCAACCCGATGGCCGGTATGTTGGCATCGTCACTATTTATCAACGCTTCGAAGGCGAATCGGAAGGCGGACTGAAGTACAAAGACACTACCAAAAAGGATATTACCATCTATGTAGACAGGAAGAAAACTCAGATACAGGGAAAAATTGTTGAGTTCTGGGATGTGTTGCTTGGCGATATCCGTGTGACTGAAACAACTAAGTTATAAGCGCAGCAATTGATGGTAAATAAACGGCAATTGTATTGGCGTACGATAAAGTTAGTATTGACCTGCTTGCCTGCTTTGTCATTTCTTCTTTTATTCAATCCGGTGCGGGCACAGTTGCTCGGCGAGCCGGAGGATGAAAGCAAACTCTACGCGCAGTCAAAACAAGTCAATCAGTTTTTCAAACGATTCAACGGGGAAGAAGACGAAAAAGGAAATCGCTACTACCCGACAGATAAACAATACCGAAGTGCCAAGCTGCGAAAGAAATATCTCGGGATATTATTTGACGAAAGTAATTCCGGTATAAACCCTTTGAAAAAAGAGTTTGCAGAGGATGTGCTTAGTAAACCCGAAGCATCTATCCTCGACTTTCATGGTGGCAATTGGTTTGCCGAAGTCAATGCACTCTTTCAGCTGAATGGAACGGATCAGCCGATAACCCTATATATGGAGTTGGAGAAAAACCATCTTGGCTACAAGTGGGTAATTACCAAAGCGCACTCCGATAGGTTAGACTTCTATTATGCGCGTGACACCAGCAAGATTGGACGATTTCTACATCCGATGAGTCACGAGCTGGATTTCATGAATCTTCGAAAAGCTTTTGCCCATAGCGACAGTATCAGTCAATTCACGATAAAGAACTTTAAGCCCGATCATCTTTCGGTTTTGTTGTATGAAGCAAAGAGAGGCAATCTGAAATTCAAATCAGTTGAATCCGTACGGTTTCACTTCTTTCAAATAAACGGCTGGTACTTTGAGCTCGCTGATTTCAATCGTACGGGCTACAACACAGGCTGGTTGATATCGAATCTTGTCAGATTAAAAGACAATACAGAGAAAGATATTTTAAAAAGATATTTATACCATGAAAAATAGGCTGTGCATCACCACAGTTGTTTTACTCGCATTGGTGGCGACGGGTGCCTTGGCGCAAAAGCAAAAAGTACAAAAGGCTGCCAAGACAGTAAAAGTAGCTGCACCGGCACAAAACAAGCCAACGGAAGATGCAGCCCTAAACGAAAAAAAAGTCAGAGACATGGTGACTTTTTTGGGGTTCATGTTCAATACCCTCGGCAGCAATAACACGTCGGTGCGTGATAAGGACGTGCTGATTACAGAAAGCTATTCTAAGATATTCAGAGATGCCAAAGTTCAAGTAGAAGATGACCTGGATGAAGAACGCAGTGTTATTACCAACAAGGACATAGTGGCTTATATGAAAGACATCAACTTCTTTTTCAAAGAGGTAAAGTTTGAATTTACAATCGACAAGATAGAGCAAGCCGCTAATGCCGACAATCAGACATTTTATAAAGTGTCCTTGCAACGAAACCTCAGCGGCACAACAGCTGATGGCAAAACAGTCAACAACATCGTTCCGCGCTTCATCGAAATAAATTTTGATACCAAAGAGCAGGACCTGAAAATCGTAAGTATCTATACTCACGAGTTTAATGAAAATGAAGCATTGCGCAGTTGGTGGAAACAGTTATCGTACGAGTGGCAAAACCTGCTAAAGAAAAAACTCAGCCTTACTGACAGCGTTTCGATCAGTGACATAAAAAAAATAATTTCCAGTGAAGAATTAAATCTTCGCAACAACCAGTATATACAATCCTTCGAACCGCTGTCGCAACTAAAGAATCTAAAAACCCTTGATCTTTCCTTCACCACCATTAATGACCTCACCCCTATCCGGAATTTAACAGATATAGGAGACTTAAATATATCACACACTCAGGTTCGCGACCTGTCGCCTTTAAAGTATGCAGGCAATCTGGTGAAATTGAATGTCAGCTACACACAGATAAATGACATTAGCGTTCTTCAACGAATGCCCAAGTTGCAATCGCTCGACGCGAGTGTCACGCCTGTTATTGATGTTAGTGCGATTGCCGGTCTTGGCGAATTGACATCACTAGACCTGAGTAACACAAAACTTTCAGACCTTGCTCCTCTTGAAAGCCTGACTAGTCTTACCGAGTTAGATATTTCGCAAACACTCGCAGTGAATTTGACCTCGCTCAAAGGATTAGCAAGTCTGCAAATCCTTACGAGTGACAGCACACGTATTCAAAATATCAGCCCGCTGGCAGGACTGGAGAATCTAAAAGTATTGCATGCCAATTATACTTTGATCTCAGATTTACAGCCTTTGCAAAGACTAACACATCTCGAAAAAATCTATTGTGATCAAAGCCCGATAAAAAAAGTAGCTGCCGATGCTTTCATGTCAGCGAATCCCAAAGTACTTGTAGTTTATGATTCTCATGATTTGAAATCGTGGTGGAGCACTCTTTCTGCCGAATGGCAAGGCGTAATAAGCAAGGCAGCAAAAATTACACTTACGCCCACTATTGAAGAGTTGGCTAAAGTTGGCAATATTGATTCTGTTAATTTCAGTGGCAATGGCAGAATAACTGACGTTGAGCCTCTTCGTAACCTCGAAAAGTTGCGTGTTGTTATTGCAGGCAAAACTTCAATTCAGGATCTATCACCACTTCATGATCTGATACAAATCCAATACCTCGACATTAGCGAAACCAGAGTAACATCTTTTTCTGCATTGGGCCGGTTAACCAAATTGAAAGTAGTGAAAGCTGATCATTGTAAGCTGGAGAGTATTGATCCTGCGCAAAAATTGACGAGCCTCAAAAGATTGTATGTTGACGATACCGGCATAAACGACATCAACGCTCAGGAGTTTTTGCAGGCGAATCCTAAGTGCCTCTTGATATATAAAACTGTTCACCTCAGCAGATGGTGGAGAAACCTTTCCGAAAATTGGAAAGATGTGTTGCGGGCACAGATGCAGGATACAACCAGAGAAAGTTTTCATAAATTAGTTGAACAGGAGAAATTCCATTTTAAAGATGCACAAGTGAGTGACCTGTCGGGGTTAAGTGAATTTATCCTTCTGAACGAGCTGCACTTTTCTGGAACTGCTATCGTCACTATTGCGCCACTTGAAAATCTGAAGTCGCTGAAATCATTGCACGCAACTCACGGGCCTCTTCAGATTACAGAGTCACTCAGTCAGCTAACAGAATTGGAGGATCTCGATATTTCAGACACACCTGTAGAAGACTTGACGGTAATATGGAAATTGCAAAATCTCAAAAATCTCAACTGCTCAGGGACGCAAGTCAAAAGACTTGATGCTGTCGCAAAACTTGAAAAACTTGAGAACTTCGATTGCTCGAACACGAACGTAGGCAAACTCACCGCCCTCGACTATCTTCGTTTAAAGAGCCTGAAGTGTTACAACACAAGGGTATCACAGCGCACAATTGAAAACTTCAAGGCGAGTCATCCGGATTGCAAGGTTATCTTTTATAAGTAAACCATCGAGTGGCAGCCTTTTGAAGTTCGCTGCAATCCATGTCGTTGTCGGCAGCCCAGGCTATAATCCCATCAGGGCGAATAAGTACTGCACTCACGCCTAATTTATCTTTCGCATCTCCTGATATATACTTGATCCGCTTTCCATATTTATCGGCCAAAGTTTTGAGTGCAGGATTCATATTAAAATTAAGGAGTATCCCCTGGCCATCATTCATCAGCTCGCCAATCCTTGCACCATCTTCAAGCTCAAAGTTGGGAACGCTGTAACCTGTCAACGGGTGGTTGCCACCAAGATCGTAGTGTATGAAAATGCCCCACACTTTTGATGAAAAATAAGTAGCACCATCCCGCGTATTCATGAGATCGCGGACAATTGCATTCAGAGCTCCCGCACCGGGATCAGGTTTCATGATTGCAACCTGAGCGCGTGACCAATCCAGCACCTGCACACCAATCGGATGTCGTTCAATATAGTAGCTGTCTAACAGACCCTCGGGCGCTTCTTCTTTGATAGTTGCAGCGAGTTTCCATCCCAGGTTCATGGCATCACCCAGTCCAAGGTTAAGTCCCTGGCCTCCCAACGGTGAGTGAATGTGTGCGGCATCACCAGCTAAAAGTATCCGTCCGTTGCGATAAGTTGTGGCTTGCCGTGCCCTGTCAGTCCAGGTAGTCGCAATATGCAGCGCATTGATAGTAACGTCAGTGTTCGAGATGCGGCGCAGTACCTCCTGCACGTGCTCGCGCGTGATTGGTTTTTCTGAATTATGAAAAGCACCGCCATCAAAATCCTGCATCAACACATAACCTGGTTGTGATTGCAAGTACATACCTGTTGCTGTTACGTTTCGGCCCGGGCTCAGCTTCTCGGGATCAGCAATGTCAACTTGCGTAGTGTAGCCGGTAAACTCCGGTTCTGTTCCGGCGAATTCAAAACCTCCTGCCTTGCGAACAACACTGCGGCTGCCATCACAACCAACAAGCCATTTACTTTGAAAAGATTGATCACCAGACTGAACAGTCACCGTATCCAAGGTTTGATGAAAGTTCGTAACGGCAACTCCGCGCTTGATTGCTACGCCAAGAGTTTCTGCCCGCCGGGTCAGCACTGTTTCAAGCTCCTCAATTTCAGAAATCAAACTGGTGTCTGTCGAGCTTGGCAGGCGATACCTCCACTGGGATGTGTCAATATTGCCATCATGAAATGGAATGCCGGCGAAGTGTCCTGCCTGACGTTGGGCTCCTTGTTTGGCATTTTGGTGTGGGTTTTTAATGCGCTTGTGTACCTCAAGTTCTTTTAGCAACCCACGGCGGTAAAGTGCTTCAATAGTAGGTGCCGAGAGTCCTCGTATCCCGAATGGAAGTTGCTTCAATGGAGAGTTTGGGTTCTCTGCCTTTTCCAATACCAGTACTGAACATTTGGCCAGGGCAAGTTCACAGGCGAGGAACAGACCAACAGGCCCGGCGCCGGAAATGATTACATCATAAACAGGATAATTTGGCGCGGATTTCATTCGGAATAAATTGAAGCACAAAATTCCGGAATGATCCTGCGTCAGGATTGTACAAATGCGACAAAATTATTGCCTTGCTTTCCTTTCATTGCATTTCGCGCGAACGCAGCAGGTGTTGTGCCGCTGTAGCGTTTGAATTCTCTGCTTAGGTGTGATTGATCCGCATAGCCAAGTTCGTGAGCCAGGCCCGCAATGTTTGAATCGGGATAAAGCCACAGTCGGTTTCGTACCTGCTCAAAGCGCATCAGCGCCGACACATCTTTAACTGTATAGCCGGAAGATTGCTTGAAGTTCCTTTCCAATGTACGAACCGTCGCATGAGCTGCAGCAGCTACCTGGCTTACCGGCATAGTACCATTAGCTTCCCTCATAGCAACGCCAGCTTTGAAAAGCATACTGTCGGTAGCAACCCGAGACCGTGCATTCAAAAAATATTGTTTTACCTGAGCCACTGCTTCATCGATCTTATTAGCATTAATCAACTTGTTCAAAGTGGATTGAAGCAGGGTGACAGGATGCTCAAATATGCGAACTCCGTCTTTACCGGCTGGCAGTCCCAGCAAATCGAACACTGTCCATGGAAAGCATCTGATACCAATAACTTCTAAGCGATTTTTAGCGTAAAAAAGAACCGGCTGATTGAGCAGCCCCATCATAAATGGTGATGGCAATGGCTGCAAGCCTTCATTGTAAGAAATGCTGCAGGTGCTTCCGAAATAAAAAATAATTTCAGCGTAGCCATCGGGCACTACCTCAAAACTTGATTGCTTTTCTCCGAAATCTCTTCTGTTGTACCAAAAGCACTTTATGGCATCGCGTAACTCTTCAGGAGGTTCAAACTCTTGGTGCTGCATATTGAAAGATAGCATATTTGGGACGTATTGGATACAAGTAGGAAGGTGAATGATGCAGTATTTCAGTGCGTGTTTCGGCACGTTGCAATGAGGTTTCGAAAATAGTTGATCTGGCAACTAGCAAGAACACATGTCAATAATGCTGGTACTTCGTGAAGAGGGAAGTCAATTTAAAAAGGAGAAATTGTTTTTATACTTGGAAGGGAATTTAGGCTTAATAAATTGTTTATAGTTAATCGAGCCTTCAAATTCATTGGAGAAAACTGGTCCTTGACTAGTCATAAGTTTCAGGCGAAGTTTCGTTTTGAATTCACCTGAGTACTTTCTGGCTGTTATTTTAACTTCATTATTATGTTTCAATATGATTTGTTTTTGAGCAAACCCACAGTCCCCAAAGAGATAATATTCAACTGGCCGCCATTCTCCTTTCGCGTTTAGTCCCTCTTGGATTAGGACTAATTTAGAGCCATCAACTTGCATTGCAAGGGAGTCTTTTCCTTGATAGCCCAATACAGCCAATACTTTGTTGCTGACCGTGAGGTAGCTATTCATGATTTGTTTTCTTAATAGCTTGATTGTTGCGGTGTCACCATGCGGAAAATAAAAATATTCCCACTCGCGATTGAAAAATTGAAATGGTTTAAAGCCGCTTAATGATGAGTCGGGATATACAATAAAACTAATTGGTAAATTTGTTTGTAATGCGAGAGGCTCAATGATTGATACTTCATTTTCAGAGCTTAACATTTTGACAGCAAAGACGCTTGAAGAACTAGTTTTTATCTGACCAAATATACTTTGGTATTCAAAGAAGAGAAGGAACAAAATCGGAATGGTTTTTCTCATCGTTTTAAAACAGTGACAGCAACTTTTGTCTGTAAACATTTGGCGTACGGGCAGCTGACTGTAAAACTAACGTCAAGCTTTCTTTATTGCAGTACCAGCAATTACAAAAGCAATGCCGCTATACGCAAGTGCCAGGACAGCGCTGGTAACTTCACTTCCCAGATAAAGCTGAGATGAAACTACTACCCTCGGCACATGAAGAATAACAAACCATGTAAAAGTCATTGCGCCCAGAAGAGTGGCGGCCAGCCGAAGCTTGACATTTATAATGATCGCGATGCCGGAAGCGAATAGGCCGATGCCACCAACATACATCCAAAACAAATGATAAGGCACCCACGATGGAACATAATCGGCTGCTTCTACTGCATAAAGAAAATGATCAATACCATAACTGACAATTGTTAATGCATAGATAATGCTTCCGTAGGGTATCAGCTTCCCTAAAAGTTTGATAAGAGGGCTTTCGTCCTTAGCCAAAAAGCAGCCTGCAATAACGAATGCACCGCCGCATAATGTCAATTCTTTCGCGGCATTCTCCCAATCACCAAAATGCATGTTGTTTTTGCTTACGAAGAGTTGATAAGGGATGAAATAAAAACAAAAGATCAGAAGGAGTACTGTTCCCAACAGGAGAGAAATTGGCCTTGTCTTTTTCTCAATAACAATGCTGACTCCTGACAAAACTAGGAATGCTCCAAAAATATAAGCGATTGCTGTAATGCCGGGAATCCCTGAATGTTTGGGAGGTATAAGCATGTAAGGAAAATCATGATAATATATTGTCAGAAGTCCCATTACTGTCATACCGACACCGTAAAAGATGCGGCCCATGTTAGATAGATTACCCATACTTTATAGAGTTAGATTTTCTGATCGATGAAAAGACAATTTAATTGTTCCCTGCCCTAACACAAGCGTCTGCC
>JABDGP010000055.1 GCA_013285945.1 Bacteroidota bacterium
AATGAAAGATGAGGAGGTAACTTCTGCTAACCTTAAGAAGGTGGATGCTGTGGTACTTGGTATCAGAGCATTGAATACGAACGAACGCATTCGTCACTTTATGCCGGCGTTGCTAAATTTTACAAAAGAAGGAGGTACTATGGTAGTACAATACAACACGAATTTTGATTTGGAGATTGATGCCGATAAATTTTCTCCGTTTCCGATTACGATGTCTCGCGACCGTGTAACGCAGGAGAATAGTGAAGTAAGAATTTTAAAGCCCGATCACCCGCTTTTGAATAATCCCAACAAGATAACCGCAAAGGATTTTGATGGATGGGTGCAAGAGCGTGGATTATATTTTCCATCTGCATGGGCACCCGAATATGAAGCGTTGCTTTCAATGAATGATGCCGGTGAGCCCGCTCGTGACGGGAGCTTGCTTGTAGCGAAGTACGGAAATGGGCATTATGTTTATACATCGCTTTCATTTTTTCGCGAATTGCCAGAAGGAGTTCCGGGGGCCTATAAGCTTTTTGCAAACATAGTTTCACAAGGCAAGAACACTACTCCTAAGACAGAGAAGACCAGGATTAAGCCCAAAGCTAAATGAGCGAGGAAAAGCCACCGCTGTTTCAATCATGGAGTGCATGGTATAAGCTTGTGCTTGCCGTGATGTTAGTTCAAGTGATTTTATATTTCATAATCACAAAATCTTTCTCATGAGCATCGTGGATTGGTTTGTGCTTTTTGGCACGCTGACCTTCATCGTTCTATACGGCACCTGGAAATCGAGAGGATCCAAGAATATGGAATCCTACCTGAAAGGCGATCAGCAATTGAAGTGGTGGATGATCGGAGTTTCAATCATGGCTACTCAAGCCAGTGCTGTGACTTTTCTTTCTACACCAGGACAGGCGATTGAAGATGGTATGAGGTTCATCCAGTTTTATTTTGGATTACCATTGGCGATGGTGATTATATCAGTTACTATGCTGCCAATCTATTATAAGCTGAAGGTCTACACAGCGTATGAATATCTGGAGACTCGCTTCGATTTAAAAACACGTACACTTGCTGCGATTTTGTTTTTGATTTTGCGCGGACTTTCAGCGGGGATTACCTTGTTTGCCCCGGCTCTTGTTTTGGCGACCATACTCGGATGGAACATCTTTTTTACTACGCTGTTGATCGGGGTGCTCGTAATTATTTATACCGTTTCCGGCGGAAGCAATGCGGTGAGCATAACGCAACGCTATCAGATGACGGTGATTCTCGGAGGAATGATATTGGCCGGAATCATGGCGTTCGCATTACTGCCCAATGATATTTCATTTATTGATTCTGTCAAGGTGGCCGGAGAATTAGGCAAGCTGAATATGGTTACTACTGATTTTAGCTGGAGTGATCGATATAACATTTGGTCTGGCTTGCTGGCATCCACTTTTCTTTTTCTTTCCTACTTTGGAACAGACCAGTCGCAGGTGGCACGCTATCTAGGCGGCAAGTCACTTACCGAAAGCAGAATGGGATTGATCTTTAATGGCCTTCTCAAGATTCCCATGCAGTTTCTTATTCTTTTTATCGGGGTGCTGGTCTTTGTATTCTATTTGTTTAATCAGCCTCCGGTTTTCCATAATCAGGTATTGTTGACTCAGGCAAGACAGGCACAATCCGGAACTGAGATCAGCTTACTTGAAACTGAATTCAATAAAGTATATGAGATAAAAAGATTTGCTGTTCAGCAGATTGTAAAAGGAATTCATCAAGATAATAAGAATGATATACGAGACGCCAAGGAGTTATATTTTTTATCGAAGCACAAGGAAGACAGCATCAAAACAAAAACAAAGAATGCTATCGCTCGGGCAATTCCTGGTGCCAAAACGCAAGACAAGGATTACATCTTTTTAAACTTCGTGCTGCATTATCTGCCGCATGGTGTAATCGGTTTGTTGTTGGCGGTCATGTTTTCAGCCGCAATGTCATCGATGTCTTCCGAGCTGAATGCATTGGCATCAACTACAACGATTGATGTTTATAAACGAATTGTAAAACCAGAAGCTGCGCCGGCACATTATTTATCATCGTCCAAATGGTTTACGATAATGTGGTCTTTACTTGCAATGGGTTTTGCCATGCTTGCCAACTTTGCCGAAAACCTGATTCAGTTTGTGAACATAGTTGGTTCACTTTTTTATGGTACAATACTGGGAATTTTTCTCGTAGCTTTTTATATTAAACACGTTAAGAGCAATGCTGTGTTTTGGGCCGCTGTAATTGCCGAATCCGTTGTACTTGCATGTTATTTCTATTTCTATGAGCAGATAGCGTTTCTGTATTATAATATTATTGGGTGCTCGGTTGTAGTTACTCTATCTGTTATTTTTCAGCTTTTTGATTCTGAGAAGATAAAGGCGGAATAGCTGATTTCGGATTTTAAACGAATTGAAAACTCTTTTTTTATGCTTAAGAACAATCTCGTAATCGCCCTTCGAAGCCTTTGGAAAAATAGCGCTTCTTCATTCATTAATGTTTTTGGTCTGTCGGTTGGCCTGGTTTCGTGCCTGCTTATCGCATTGTATATTCAGCATGAGGCCAGCTACGATACGTTCCAGCCTAACGGTAAAAGAATAGCGCGTGTTATTATGGAGTATGCCTTTAACGGCAGCCCGGAAACCAAGCGTGGCAATTTTACAAGCACTAAAGTTGCTCCGGTTTTTGCACGAACTTTCCCTGAAGTAGAGTCGTCAATACGAATGACAGACAGCGAAATGATTGTTCGCTATAATGACAAGCTTTTTACAGAACGTGGCTTTGTATTTTCCGATTCTACATTCTTCACGATATTTTCATCCCAGCTTCTTCAGGGCAATCCGCAAAAGGCCTTGGATGGACCGCGCAAAGTGTTGCTGACCAGATCTGCTGCGACTCGCTATTTCGGCACAGAGAGCCCGCTCAATAAAATTTTACTTATAGGAACCAAAGAAATACCTTATGAGGTTACAGGAATTATTAAAGACTATCCCTCTAATTCGCAAATCAAGTTTGATTTTTTGGCATCGTTTTCATCGTTGGGCGCCAATCAGGAGCAGACTTATTTTGAAGCTAACTACACAACCTACCTCTTACTGAGAGATGAAAACAGTTTGGCTTCGTTGCAAGAAAAGATAACGCCATTCATGAAGAAAGAAATGGCCGGATCAGGCGCTTCTATCAATTTTATTCTCGAACCTTTTGATAAAATACATTTGCATTCTGAATATGAAGGTTTTGTACCAAACACGAGCATTACCTATCTGTATATTCTTTCGGGTGTTGCATTGTTGATTCTCCTGATTGTTTGTTTTACATACATTAATCTCAGTACCGCCCGATCGATGGAGCGTGCAAAGGAGGTTGGTATTCGCAAAGTAGTAGGTGCTAACCGGCCCCAGCTCTTTTGGCAATTTATTGGCGAAGCGTTCTTGTTGTTCTTCTTTTCTATTCTGATAAGCATTGCGGGAGTTATTCTTGCTTTACCTTATTTTAATTTCTTAACAGGTCAGCAACTGCAAGCCGGTAATCTTCTAACCTCTTCATTTATTTTTTTTTCAATTGGAATTACAATACTGGTGAGTCTTTTGGCAGGGAGTTATCCTGCTATAGTGCTTTCGGGATTCTATCCTGTCAAAGTATTGAAGGGCGTGTTTAAAAATTCGCAATCAGGAAAATGGGTTCAACAGTCACTAATTGTATTTCAGTTTGCAATTTCAATCTTTCTCATCTTCTCAACCATAATCGTACAACGGCAACTCTATTTTATACAACATAAAAAGCTGGGCTATGATCGAAGTCATGTTTTATCATTGCCAATGAACGCCAAGGTATTAGAGAAACTCCCAGTTCTTAAACAGGAACTTAAGTCGAACCCTGAAGTGATGAGTGTTTCTCGCTGTGTCAGCAGTCCGGTTCAGATTGGAGGCGGCTATAACATGCGCTCGTCAACCATGGCCGAAAGCGAACAGATATCTGTTACAGCAGGCCCTATTGACGAAGACTATATTAAAACAACGGGACTCGAAATCATTACGGGAGATGATCTTATTGAGCAAGACACAAAAGATGTTGACATGGAAGATTTTAATAAAAGGAGGTACCATTTTATTTTAAACGAAAGCGCTGCCAGCCAACTGGGATGGACACCGGAAAAGGCAATCGTAAAGAAAATGTTTATGGGAGATCGTCCCGGCTTTGTAAAAGCTGTAATTAAAGATTTTCATTTTCAATCAATGCATCAAACAATCAAGCCGTTGGTGCTTTTCACCGAGATACGAAATCATGGACAAGTATTGGTGAAAATATCGGGAAAAGAAATTCCTCAGGTAATTTCTTTCATTGAGAATAAATGGAAACAGTTAGTCCCATCGGTTCCGTTTGAATATCGTTTCATGGACGACGACTATGAAAAACTTTATCGGGCAGAACTACAGTTGGGTACTGTAATGAATGTGTTTTCGGGGATTGCCATTATGTTAGCCTGTCTTGGCTTATTTGGTTTGTCTGCCTATACAATACAACAAAGGCTGAAGGAAATTGGGATAAGGAAAATACTGGGAGCATCGTTGACGAGCATTGTAGCGTTGCTCTCAGGAAATTTTGCAAAGCTGGTGGCCCTTTCTATTTTGTTCGCATGCCCGGCGGCTTATTGGATAATGGATAGCTGGCTGCATGGATTTGCGTACCGTATTGAAATTCAGTGGTGGGTTTATTTATCGGCGGGAGGATCTGCTGTCGTGATCGCCTTGCTTACGGTGAGTACACTTACATTTAAGGCAGCCCGAATGAACCCGGCGACCACGTTAAGAACTGAATAAGCTGACTTCTGCAAGAAGGAAAAAGGGCAGTCCACATGAGACTGCCCTTTTTGTTCCATAGTTTCTAAACTCTTTTTAAGCAAGTACTGGATAATCGGTATACCCTTTTTCTCCAGGAGTATAAAATGTCGAGAAGTCCAACTTTTCATTAAGCGCCTGGTCCTTCCTGAATCGTTCGATAAGATCGGGATTACTAATGAAAGGTTTTCCAAATGCAATCAGATCGGCTGCCCCAGATTCAATATCAGCCTCCGCTCTTGCTGATGTATATCCCCCTGAAAGAATTAGCGTATTCTTAAACTTTTCGCGTATCGTATTTTTTATTTTCAATGGTACTTCAGGAGCGCCTTGTGCACTGTGATCAACCAAGTGGATATAAACAATTCCAATTTTATCCAACTGTTCTGCGAGGTATGTGTATGTCGTCTCGATCTCGTCATAGTGAGGCATGTCATTAAACACACCGAAAGGTGATAACCGGATTGCGGTTTTATCTTTGCCAATAGCATTGCTAACTTCTTGGGCAACCTCTAATACGAATCGTGCACGGTTTTCAACATTGCCTCCATAGTTGTCGGTACGTTGATTCGAATGTGGCGAAAGAAATTGTTCAAGGAGGTAGCCGTTGGCGCCATGCAACTCTACGCCATCAAAGCCAGCTTCAATAACATTCTTTGCTGCCTGCACATATTCAGCTTTAGTAGCTTGGAGTTCTGCGGGATTCAATGCGTGAGGCACCGGATGATCTTTCATGCCTTCGCTATCGGTCCACATTTGGCCGTGAGCAATAACCGCGGATGGACCAACTATTTTAGCACCTTTTGGCAAATTCAACTCATGCCCGATTCGACCGGTGTGCATAAGTTGAATAAAAATTTTGCCGCTCTTTTCGTGAACAGCGTTTGTAATCAATTTCCATCCATTAATCTGATCAACATTAAAAATCCCTGGAATACGTGCATAACCCAACCCGTTAGGGGAGGGCGATGTGCCCTCAGTAATGAGTAAACCCGCCGATGAGCGTTGGCCGTAAAACTCGGCCATTAGTTCATTAGGTATATTGTTAATAGCCCGACTTCTAGTCATGGGCGCCATCACAATTCTATTTTTAAGGGCCAGTTGGCCAAGTGCGTGAGGAGTGAAAATTTTTGAAACTTGCATTTTTTTAGATGAATTAGTTGAGATATTAAGTACTGGCAGTACGACTACCGCGTGCTATAATGTTTTTAGCAAGTATTTAGTTCCGCCCTGATTAAATTTTTGGAATGCGAGACTAAGGGCTGTACTTACTTTACTATTCCCAAACTAAAGCCAGCCGAGATCATCATCGGATTATTGGCTCGTGTACCCGAAAATGACGAATTGGATGCTTGCCATAGTAGAGGATGCCCGTAATTCACTTCGGCAAAAATGTGAATGAAGAAATTGTGATAATCCTGAAGCTGATACTCGACACCAGCACCTACGTTAATCTGTGCAAATCCAGTTACGCCTATTAGTTTTTGATCGGCAGTGCTATTGTTACTATTTTCCTGGTTGCGGCGGCCAAGGTAATTTCCGTAAAACAAAGTTTGCTGGTACGCCATTCCTAGAGTGGTGTACGGTTCAAGAGAGTGAAATTTCATATTGACCAGACGCAAGAGATATAGATTTGACGAAACTCCCTCTTGAAATAAAGTCATTGTATAGGGTACACTAGGTTCGGAAAAAAATATTCCTACAGTGCCTTTTATTTTTCCAATCGGATTGGCCAAAACTACACCAATGTTAGTCCCCAAGTATGTCATGTGAAGCCCGTCAAGTTGTGGGATATTACTTTTGAGAACATACTTTGGAAGACCAAGGGAAATTTCCCCGCCAGTGTAGACGGGAAAATGAGAGGCACTAAACTTTCTTTCACTTCCTTTCCAGCCCTTCACCCGTTGGTATGTCTTATCATTAAGCCTTGATCGCTCTGATTGAGCGTTGACCTCACTTGGCATCAAGGCAATTCTAAACGTAAGCCACGTAAACGAGAAAATCCTTATTAACCATTTTGTTTTCACTCCTTTTGGCCATGCCATTGTTTGTTGAGTCAAACATGCACGGTAAAACCGGAAAATGAATCAGCCTTGGAGGATTTCGAAAAATCAGAAATAAAGCCCGTTCTTGACTTTAATCTGGTGTTTTTTAGCAACATCTACTTTAAAAGTATCCAAATGATCCCTGAAATATCAGGCTTTCTCTTACGCCAGTGATCAGGATTTTTCTGAGAAGCGAGGGACCCGCTGAGATTTAAGTATCTGAAACTTAAATTTTGGAAATGGAAAAGGCAGCCAAATCGGCTGCCTCTGCAAAGAATACAATTGAAAGAATTACTTCAATGATTTTTGAAGGTCTTCATTCATGTTAACGTAGTCTCGGTTATTATCTTTCTTGGCTTCCTCCCATGATTTCTGAGATGCTGCAAGTGCCCCCGCTTTGTCGCCCAATGCTTTATAGATTCTAGCCTTTTGGTAGTACATCCAGTAGAAGGTTGGGTTTGCATCAGCAGCTTTATTGATCCATTCCTGGGCTTGTTTTAAATCTTTCCCTGTTTCGAGATAATAGACAGCCGCCTGAAAATAGGAGTTAGGACTTACTTTGGTACTGGCTTCGATTGACTTTAAAACTTTTGCATCGAAGTCAACTGCGACAGAAAATTTCACAGAAGTGTTTTCCCATGCCATTTGAATCTTTGCGGTCTTGCTATCGTCAGACAGATCAGTAATATTGAATGTAAGCATTTCCACTTTCTCAGTCAGTTTTTCTGACTTCACTTTGAAATTAGCGGCCTCCTTAGTTTTATCATAATGTTGGGTGTCGCCGCCCAGATCCAGATCTTTATAGAGAGAGATGGTCCATTCGCTTGCGCCCGGCCAGGTAAAGATCAGGTATTTTCCTGCCGGAACTTTTGCTCCTTCCACAGTGACATCGTCAGAGAATGAAATAATTGTTCCATTGTTAGCGCCCGTTCTCCATATGGAGCCGTAGGGGGTGACAAAGCCGGTTCCTTCGCCAAAAATTTTTCTGCCTTTAATACGAGGGCGTGAATAATCGATCTTCACATCGGTGAGGCCAACCACAGCTGAGACCGAGCCTGCAGGACTTGGGGATGGTACACGCACTTGCGCCAGCGCTGCAAAGCCTGTAACAATGAGCGCGATAGATAAAAAGGTTTTCATAAGTTTGTTTGTTTTGTTAATCCGTGAACAAAATTAAAATAGTTTAGTGGCAAATATACTTTTTAACATTGCTTTAACAATTAAATGAAACTTGCTAAGTCCTTCTTCATTCGCGAAAATGTAACAGTCATAGCCAGGCAACTACTGGGTAAAGTTTTGGTTAGTAACATCAATAATCAAATCACAAGCGGAATGATTGTGGAGGTCGAGGCCTATTCATGGAAAGAAAGAGGAAGTCATGCCTTTAAAGGGATGACTAAGCGCAACGAAGTGATGTTTGATACCGGTGGATATGCATATGTTTATCTTTGCTATGGAGTGCATGAAATGTTCAATGTTGTTACCAATGAAAAAGGCAAAGCCGATGCTATTTTGATTAGAGCTCTCGAGCCACTTTTCGGCATTGAAACAATGTTGAACCGAATGAATACAGATTCCCCGATCAGAATCACCTCGGGCCCTGGAAAATTAGCGAGAGCTATGGCTATTGATAGAAAATTGAATGGAGAAGACCTGATGATGAATAAAATTTGGATCGAAGATCAGGGGATAAAGATTGAGCGATCAGAAATTGTAAGTAGCGCTAGAATTGGAATTGACTATGCAGGAGAAGATGCTCTACTGCCTTGGAGATTTACAATAAAAGGAAACAAATGGATGAGTAAACCCTCTACGTAAGCATTATACTTTAAAATTATTTAAATCAATGCCGCATTCAATATTCAATATTCAATATTCAATATTCTGTTTAACTATAGCGTTTCTGTTGCCAATGACTCGTGTGTCGGCGCAGGGAATACTACGTACACCAAGCTTAATAAGTACGCCATTCAAGTTGGTAAACTCGCCTTATGATGAGCAAAGCCCTGTGATTACTCCGGATGGCAAAGCGCTTTATTTCACAATTGCCAATCACCCTTTAAACACTGCAGGGAAGAAAGACTTGGGAGATATCTGGATATCATTATGGATTGGCGGGGCTTGGTCAGCGCCGTCACGAGCTAGTTCAAATATTAACGATGCTTCTTACAATGCTGTGGCAGGTTTTAGTGCCGACGGGAGCCAGATATTTTTATTAAGTCAGTATGGAAAAAACGGAAGTGTTGCAACTACACAAGGAATATCAGTAGCAAAAAGACAAGAATCGGATTGGTCAATACCTGAAAACATTGCTATTCCTTATTTTATGAATCGCTCCGCTGCACTTACAGGAATGATCAATTCTGAAGGAAACGTTTTTGTCTTCTCAGCTGATTCCTACAATACGCACGGCGTAGAAGATATTTATGTAAGCCTTAAGAACGGAGATAAATGGTCTGAACCGATTAACCTCGGAAGTGCCATCAACACAGAATTTCAGGAATACAGCCCTTCACTTAGCGATGATGGGAAAACCATTTTTTTTGCTTCTAATGGAAGAAAGGGTTTTGGCGGATTTGATATATATCAAGCTAGCCGGCTTGATGATAGCTGGACGCTGTGGTCAACTCCCATAAATATGGAGCAACCGCTCAACTCAGAAGGACGTGAACAATTTTACCGGCCCTCAAAACGAATGAATCTGTTTATCACCACACGCAACAGCGATGGTTACGGAGACATTAAAGCACTGATCGATTCAGCACAGCAAAATAAGACTGACACGCTTATTAAAATTTTGGAAGTAAAGCACGATCTGAATTCGGGCAGGAACAAGCAGGTAGTTATTTCCGGAAAAATCAGCAACTCAAAGACAGGAGCAGGCTTGGGTGCAAAGATTTTATTTAAGTCAGACTCGTTGTATTCTGCAAGTTCTTCGCCCGACGGAAGATTCAGGCTTACTATTCCTGCAACTAAAATTTATAATATTGAGGTTCAGGCTACGAACTATGTGAACCTGTCAGAGCGTCTGGACATTCACACGTTTGAAATGAAGACGCTAGAAATGAATTTCAAGCTGCAGCCAATTGAAATTGGAACAGTAGTAAATCTTAAGAATATTCTTTTTTATATGGGAACAACCAGTTTACTGGAAGAGTCTTTCCCTCAGCTCGATGTTGTTGTGGATTTTTTGAAAGCAAATGCAAAAGTTGAAATTGAATTGGATGGGCATACAGACAATAGAGGTGATGCAAAAAAGAATTTAATCCTTTCCCAACAACGGGTGGATAAAATCAAGTCGTATTTAATTTCAAAAGGAATCAGTTCCAGAAGAATCCGCGGTAAAGGATTTGGCGGCAAACACCCAATTGCGACCAGCGACAGTGAAGAGGCACGCAAACTCAATCGTCGCGTGGAGTTTGTTATCGTGAAAGATTGACGAAAGTTTCTTATTTTTAATGTAGATCCGAAATATGGTCAACATTAAAATAAAGATGTTCCTGTGGATGAAGCTTTTCAGCATCATCCTTTTCTTTATTTGGATAAGCTGCTCTGATAATAATTTATCGCATGTCTGCTCTGATCCGGAGGGATCGGAAGACATTACCATCTCCCGTTGCAATGGTTTAGATAATTGGGACAGATGTTACTTCTGTTTTGGCGGAGAGAAGATAAATAATACGGATACCTGTTTGTTCAATAATTGTTTTAAACTTTATGCTGCCTCTAAAGATTCCAGCTGGATATTTTGGTCATGGTATTTTACAGGAGGCTGCACTTACGGAACCATTGCAGACGTTGGGTCGGTGTCCTGTCTTGGTGACGTAAAGAGCAAACCGTTATTACCACGATTTGGTTACCAAGTGACGCCGCAATCGGGTCATGGTTATGTCGTAAGTTTTCCGGATGGCACTTATGGACGTTTTTTTATTCAAGGAATTTTAAAGAACAGCGCTGGCCGGGATACCAGTGTTTATATGACCAGGCAATACCCTTTCTGAGAAAGGTTGAATTAATAAAGTGACATGCTAAGATTTTTCGGTTGTGTTTTTTTCTTCCTCTTAAGCTTAAGTTGCTTGAATGCTCAAACACGCATGTTTGTTTCTTTAGGAGGCTCGTTATCAGCGGGTGGAAACGCGACTACAAAATTTGGAGTATCGGGTAATTTGGCCGGCGATGTTGAATGGGATAAGAAAGTAATGGGTACGTTGCACGTCGTGACAGGCATCTCTACTTTTGGTGTTAGCTACTCTTCGTCAAACACATCTTTCGGTTCGTATACGAGTAAATTCAATGCACAATATGTTGGAGTTCCGGTCATGGCGCGGTGGAATGTTGGTAATAGAAATTTTCTATACCTCGATATGGGGCTCATCACTTATTATCTAGCCTATGCCAAGCTTACTGAAAGCATACAAAAATTTGGATCAACGCAAACGTACAGTGGAAATATCGCACCGTATTCAAACAGACTTTATATCGGATTTAAAGTGCAATTTGGTTTTGCGATTAATCGGCTTTCCATTTCAGACTTTTTTATTTATCAATTTAAAGGTCAGGAAACGATTAACAACTTAGAGAATCATTGGGGATTGAATTCACAACAATCAACGTATTTGATATCCAACGGCTATTCCGATTTCAGGGTCTTTGGGATTAAACTGTCTTACCGAATCCGATGAGAAAAATATTCCTGATCATATTATTATTTCAATTGAGTTTTGTAGTGCTTGCTCAGCAGCCAAAGCAGAAGCCAAGTTTTAGAGAGAGTTTGCGCAGAGCGAGTCAGATGAACCGACTCAGAAAATCCACCGACATCGTTGAATTACAAACTGCAATTGACAATGCGAAAACGAGTGGACAATATGTAATGGCAATATATTACGAATTGCAACTGGCCGAGCAGTATGAAAAGATGGATGACTTTGGAATTGCAGAAGTAGTTTTTTTGCTAGCCTATGAAGATGCTAAAGCCCACTTGCCCTTAAAACATAATTTCATGAATCTGGGCGACTATTTAATCAGTGCTTCCCAACAAAAAACTTATTTCGATCCTATTGACAGGCTAGGTTATTTTTATTTGACAATTGGCAACCTAAAAAGCGCAGAGCAACTTTTTCAAGAATCTAAAAAATTGCGAGACAATTATTTTCCAAAACATAGTATTCATCGAGTGCTTCCCATGGTTGGTATGGGCTCGTATTATTTTAAAAAAGGTCAGTACGACAAGACCTATCAGTTTTTTAATCAGGCACAAGCTACCATGGCCAGGGTAACTACTACGGGATATGATTTTGATAACGTAAACAGATTGTTTTTTAATGACTTGGTAGAACTGTGTTTGATCTTGGGCAAGAAAAATGAAGCGTTTAAATACCTCAACCGCTTGGCCATCGCATCTTCTGGCTTTGGAAAGTTTAATTCACGCACTTCATCGAGTTCAGAAATCGCACGTGTATTTGAACTAAAATCACGATGCTATCTTGCGATTGGTGATTTTAAAAAATCACAGGAATATTTGGAAAAAGCCAACCATTATAATCCGACCAATGCATCTGCTTCGGTCGTAAAACTGAAAATTCTAAAAACTGAAACACTTTTAAATTGGTATCAGGGAAAAGTTGAACTGTCTTCTCTTGCATTTCAAAAATTAATTAGTACTTACCGCGAGCATATTCAGGAGAACTTTGACGCCATGAGCGACTATGAGCGTGAGCAGTTTTACTATCTTTTAAAAGACGATTTTGATTTGTTCAATGCCTTTGTGTTGGATAACTCAAAGCAAGCCATAGCCGATAGTTTGTACGGCCAGGTGTATAACAACGTGCTCAACACAAAAGGATTATTGCTTAATGAAACCAACCGACTTAAAAATGAGATTTTGCATAGCGGTAATCCTATGCTCATCGGCAAGCTCAACCAGTGGGAAAAAGACAAAGACAAGCTGGCAGCGATGTACTTTGAAAAAAATACTCCAGGCCAGATCGACTCGCTGGAGAAATCAATAGAGAAGTTGGAACGCGAAATCAATCAATCATCAGGACTGTTTCGTAAAAAAGAGAAAGGGCTTGCTTGGCAAAGCGTAAAATCAAATTTGAAAGATGGAGAAGCGGCGATTGAGATAATCAGAGTTAATACTTTTAATAAATCAAACCCAAAAAAATCAGCGATACGAAATGGATTGACCGACTCCATAGTTTACATGATGCTGATGATTACACCTCAATCAAAACAGCCTGAATGCTTTTATCAGTTCAACGGAAAGCAACTTGAAAATCGTTTTTTGCCGTATTATAGAAATTCTATTCTTGCAAAAACGGATGATAATTTTTCGTATGATAATTTCTGGCGAACGATAAAAACTCATTTGAGTGGAATAAAAAAAGTGTTCATATCAGCTGATGGAGTGTATAATCAAATCAATCTGAACACGCTGAAAAACCCTTCGACAAATAATTATTTGATCGACGAAACGGAATTAGTAATGGTTACCAATTCCGGTGATTTACTTTCAGGCAAAACCGAGAATCAAACCAAAGACGCTTTTTTGATCGGCCGACCTGCCTTTGAATTCTCGCAAGCGCAAATTACAACAGCTTTGTCTTCGCCCTCAGCATCACTGGCCAATGGCACGAGAAGTTTGACGAGCGAGGAGCTTATTAATTTTAAAGATCAAAACTTTGCCGACTTGCCCGGCACTGCCGAAGAAGTTTCACTGATTGCTTCAATCTTGAAAAAACAAGACATGAATGTGACAAGTTATACAGGCGCTGATGCATTGGAAGAAAAAATAAAATCGTTGAAGAGACCAGAAGTGCTGCACATTGCTACACATGGTTTTTTTGTGGAAGACACGGCACAATCTATTAACCCCATGATTCGATCAGGAATTATTTTGGCAGGTGTTCGTAATACTGAAAATAAAAATAAAGAGGATGGAATTTTAACGGCTTACGAAGCGACTAATCTTGATCTGGAGGGAACAGATTTGGTTGCACTTTCAGCTTGCCAAACTGGTTTGGGCGAAGTGCATAACGGAGAAGGTGTTTATGGATTACAACGGTCTATAATGGTAGCGGGAGCAAAAAATTTACTCATGTCATTATGGAAGGTCGATGATGAAGCTACTGCAAAACTGATGTCGGCATTTTATGGTTTAAGATCCGGTAAAAGTAATCTGGAAGCTTTTAGAGAAGCGCAAATTGAATTGCGAAAAACATACCCTGAACCATTTTATTGGGGCGCTTTTGTAATGCTAGGCAAATGATAAAATTATTTTTCATAATGCTATTTTTTCCAATTCAACTGTTTGCTCAGTTCACTGTAACGCCATTTATTGGACTTAACTCAACACGAATGAGCCAAAGCATCGGCTATGAAAATGGTGGTAACTATCCTGTCTTCGGGGCTGAAGTAGAATATATGTTTAAGCATAACAAATATTCAATGATTAATTTATCCGTTACTTCAGGTGCAAGTTACCTTGCCAACGGGTTTGATCAGATTACTAACTCATCCTTCAATTATACTGACAATGGCACAACGATAAATTATTATGACGCAAAGTCCACTCAAATTCAAATGAAGTATTGGCAGGTGCCTTTGCTGTTAAGAATAAATGTGCGGCCGTTTCCTTTGCTTGAAGATTGGCGGTTGTTCCTAGGATTCGGAATAGTCAGCAATAATTTAACGCAGGCGCATCTCGCCGAACAGTGGACACATGTTCAGAAGACCATACGCGACCCGCGTTTTACTCCGTCAGATTTTCCGCCGCCCACCATTACGCAAGCGCAAGACAGTCGTGATGTAACCTCGTATGCTGTTAAGAGTTCTATTTTTGAACGATTCGAATTTGGAATGAAATTCAAACACGTACAAATATGCTATCGGTTCACCGTTTCAACACAGGATATGTATTTCAAGGGAATCGAAAAAGTTTGGAATGTTCCGGCGGTCTATTCGCAATATATCAGCGCACACAATGCTCGAGGAACCACTAATGAAAAATACTCTGAGATAGTTTTTGGTTGGCGATTTTAAACTCAATAACCTTCAGCGGTATCATCTCCTCTGGTATGGTCGGCTCCACCTTCTAATTTTTTGTTTGGTAATACTAAGATAGCATCTACCCGCCCAATATTCTTACGCGGCGTGATCTGATGCCCCAACTGTGTGAGTTTCAAACTATCTTTTTTAGTGATGGCACCTTCTTCAGGAATGATAACATCGGGCATCCATTGGCTATGAATACGCCTTGCATCTACTGCTTCCTGCATACCCATTCCATGTTCAATTACATTTAAAATAGTTTGGAAGACTGAAGTTATAATAGTTGAACCGCCGGGAGTTCCCACGACCATAAAGAGATCTCCGTTTTTTTCAAGTATCGTTGGGGTCATCGCGCTAAGCATACGTTTTCCAGGCTCTATTTTATTTGCCTCGGCTCCTAAAACACCAAACATGTTGGGCACACCTGGCTTGGCACTGAAGTCATCCATTTCATTGTTGAGAAAAAAGCCCGAGCCCGCAACAACCACATGAGAACCGAACCAGCCGTTGAGAGTTGTTGTAATAGAAACGGCATTTCCCTTAGCATCCACAATTGAAAAATGCGTTGTTTCTTCTGACTCGTAACCCGAAATTTTACCTTCCTTTATTTCGCTGCTTGGCGTTGCCTTTTCAGGGTTGAAGGTGCTCATGCGTTCGTCATTGTACTGATCATCCATTAATTCTTTTGCAGGCACTTTATAAAAATCGGGGTCGCCTAAGTATTTGGTCCGGTCAGCAAAGACTCTCCGCTCGGCTTCCACCATAAGGTGAATATTTTTAGATGAGTTGAATTTCCAATTTTTGACAGGATAGGGTTCTACACATTTCAGAAGTTGAATAAGACAAATCCCACCGCTTGAAGAGGGCGGCATTGAAATCACTTTATATTCCTTATAGGATGCCGTCAGTGGTTCACGCCAAGAAGATTTGTAATTTTTTAAATCTTCCATGGTTATTAGCCCCTTGCCACGCTCGATCTCCGCAATCAAATCTTTAGCTGTTTTGCCTTCATAAAATCCTGCGCGCCCATTATCCCGAATCAGTTCAAGCGTGTGACCAAGGTCAGTGAATTTGACCGAGTCACCTTCCTTCCAATTATCGCGTAATAAAAAATCGGGTTTGGTTGTATTGTACTTTATTAAGTCCGGCTTCATTTCATTAAACCATTTAGCTTCGCGTGAGGTTAGTATAAAGCCTCTCAACGCCAGGTCAATTGAAGGTTGGATAAGATCTTTCCAGGGCAGTGTTCCAAATTTTTTGTGCGCTTCAGTCATCCCGTCAACGGATCCAGGTACACCAGATGCTAGATGCCCTTCAGTGCTCAGGCCTGCAATTACATTTTCATTTTTATCCAGATACATATTAGTGGTAGCTTTGGCAGGAGCTTTTTCACGATAGTCCAGCGCAGCGACAGAGCCATCGTGCATTCGGGTAACCATATACCCGCCGCCTCCAATATTTCCTGCTGCCGGAAAAACTACAGCCAGAGCAAACTGAACCGCTATTGCAGCGTCAACTGCATTGCCTCCTTTTTTTAAAATACTGACACCTACTTGAGAGGCAAGCGGATGGGCAGACACGACCATAGCTGAGTCGGCAAGTAAGCCTGTAACTTTTTGGCTCTCTTTTGAATGGCACGCAAAGGCAAACGACGCCAATGAAAGAATGTAAAGACGCTTCATGGAATTTATGTTTCGATTTCTAGGCTAAAAGTATTATTTCCGATCCAACAAAAGTAGTTTTAGAGTCAAATATAAATCAGGCAACGAGCACATGGGATTGAGAAAAGAAAAAGCTGCACGGTTGAAACTGGCAGTTCTGGATAGCACCTTAAAGTTAATTGGCAAGAAATCATTTGATGACCTCTATGTCGAGGAGATTTGTGCTAAAGTTAAAATTTCGAAGGTTACATTGTTTAAGTATTTTCCACAGAAGGAGGATATATTGTTGTATTATTTCAGATTATGGTGTTTGAGGCGAGCCGTAGAGCTGCGCGACAAACCAAAAGAAGGCCTGACTGGAGTCACCTTTCTTTTTGATAAGCTAAGTGAAGATGCAGAAACTCATCCCGGGATCATCTTGAGTCTCATTGCATACCTCGCAGACCTGAGGCGAACCTTGAGGCCATTTCCTGTAAAAGTGGAGGAGAAAAAATTATTATACCCTGCGATTGATAATATACATTCAATTGAAATTCAATCGGTCGATCAAATGTTCGAGAAATTTTCGTTGGAAGCTATTTTTAAAAAGGAGATCACCAAAATCACTTCTACCCGGGATATTACAAATTTGTTGCTATCAGTATTTTATGGTTCGGTAGTGACAGCGCACATCAATCAACTATCGCCTTTGAAGAATTTTTTTAGGAAGAACCTTGAACTTACCCTAAAGGGATTGCAGTAATTCTTGGCACGATCAGGTCAACTCATCTTTACCGTTTTGGTTCGCCTTCGCTCAAATAAGTGGATGTGACGTGTCCCAACAGGAATGTCTATGAGATATTTATTTCCTTTCGGCCAGATTTTATGTGTCTTTGGCCGAACTACTTTAGTGCCCCTGGAGGAGTGGCACGAACATGCCATGAGAGTTAAAAATAAAAGCATTAACAGGCGCATGGCGGTTTTACCAACGCTCTAAAATAGCTTTTTATTTCAACATGCAATCTCTAAATTGGGTTAAGTACAGCATATGAAGAACTTTGAAACCCTCAGTGAAGCAATCCTTGATTTGAAAAGCAGGGGATACACTAGCGACTTTAACCTTCACCCCGAATGGATTGAGTGTCCGCAAATGAATTTGAAACTTAAGCCAGCTGAATTTCATGTAGACGAGGTACATCGCTTTGAAGGGGCTACCAACCCTGATGATAGTGCTGTGCTTTTTGCAATCCGGTCTACAAATGATCTAAAGGGAATCTTAATAGATGCCTACGGTGCCTATTCCGATTCATTGAGCACAGAGATGATCAAGCACTTGCGAATCGATGAAGACACAAAGCATTAATGCACCCTTAGTCGACTAAATTCTTTTATATTGGAGCCGAACTAATTCATTGCAATGACCTTTCAATTTTTGAAATACGAAACGACCGAAGGAGTCGCTACTATCACACTTAACAGGCCGGATGTATATAATGCTTTGAATGATGAAATCACCTTTGAACTTCAAGACGCGTTTAAGGCTGTGGCTAAGAACGCTGCGGTTCGCGTGGTTGTACTGACGGGCGAGGGCAAAGCTTTTTGTTCGGGTCAGGATTTAAAGGCAGGCGCAAAGCAAGGCAAGCGATCCTTTCTCGATTCTTTACACAAACGCTATAATCCCCTGATTCTTGGGATGCGCAATTTACCAAAGCCCATTGTCTGCAAACTGAATGGAGTTGCAGCGGGTGCCGGTTGCTCTCTAGCGCTGGCAAGTGATATCATTGTTGCCAGCGAAGAAGCTGCTTTGATTGAAGTGTTTATTAATATAGGACTCGTGCCCGATTCGGGTTCATCTTTTTTTCTTCCGCGACTCACTGGCATGGCAAAAGCTTTTGAACTCTGCAGCATGGGGAATAAAATTAAAGGAAAGGAAGCGTTTGATCTGGGCTTAGTAAATAAAGTAGTGAAACCAGAAGAACTTGATGCGGCTGTAAAACAGTACACTGATTATTTTGCCCAAGCCCCAACGCGTGCAATAGGTTTAATTAAGAAAATGCTCAACAAGTCGGCCACTTCCACGCTGGAAGAAATGCTCGAATACGAAGCTTATTGCCAGGAGATCGCTGGCAGTACGCATGATCATCAAGAAGGCGTCACCGCGTTTCTGGAAAAAAGGAAACCCTCTTTTACCGGGAACTAGAATCCGTTTAAAGAAATCCCGATTGTCATTGTGTTCATTGCGCTAGGTGTAGGATCGATCGCCGAAGTATATGGCCCTTTACCATTTGCAAAATAGTGGGAGATGTTATAAAACCAGAACCAGTTGAAATTACCGATGCCAATTCGGGTATAAACGCCGTAACGAAATGGGTTAAGTCCGTGTGGCTGCTTATCCTTATAAATACCACTTACACCATTGTCGGTATACTTTACTTTTGTATGGCTTTCCATCAAAACGCCAACACGACCACCTACTGTAACACTAAAGCTTCTGGTTACATCTTTTGGATTAGTATCAAATCGGAACTCTAATGGCATTATATCAAAATAGTTGGATACGATCATGCTTTTTCGAAAGCCTGCGGTAGGTAGTATGGAGGTAGACGATTGAACCAATTGGTAGGTGCCGTCAGTATTTGGCTGGTGTGATAAAGTGTAGTCATTTACAAGCTTAAATCGTTCAAAAGAGAAGCCTCCGCCTGGATTATAGGTAAACTTAGTATTGTTGATTCTTACCGGATAATGATAGTACAAATTCAAAGTGCGGGATCCCCAAAAACCCTGGTTGAAGTTAACAGGTTTATTCAGGCCGTTATTTAAACCAAAATCAATTAAAAATGAACCTGGGATATCAGGCCGGTAGACTTTGCGCTGCTTTTCCTGAGCTTGCCCGCTAACAGAAATTATAGTTAAAAGAAAAGTGAGGGAAACTAGAGTACGATTAAGCATGGTATTTTTTTAAAGTCGCAAAAATACACCTTTAAAGGGAGCGGCCAAAAAGAACGTTTGGCTATCGGATTTATTCTCTTAAATTTGCCGCTTTGTAAAATAAGCCGGGCTCGTAGCTTAACTGAATAGAGCATCTGACTACGGATCAGAAGGTTGGGGGTTTGAATCCCTCCGAGCCCACATTTAAGAAAAGTCAGATGTGCATGAAACTTTTGCAGGCAATAAATCATCATTAGGACAGTTATTGATACCGGAAATGCGAGGAAGGATTTTAATTCTAATGGTGTTTGTTGCTTTCACATGGTCGTGCGAAGACCCTAATACCTTGTCTGTGGGCAAGGCATTTAGTGGTAATAATTTGCAAACCATTTTGATCGACACTTTTTCAGTGGTTACTTCCACTGTACAACTTGATACGTTTCTTACTAGCAATACAGGTACCGTTCTTTTAGGTAGATACCAGGACGATAAATTAGGCGTGGTTTCGGCTTCTTCTTATTTTCAAGTGAGCTATGGAGGGTCTTTTCTGCCAGACTACTCATCGGTATACGATTCTATGGTACTCGTGTTACCATACAATCATACAGTAACAGGCGATACTACAAAACAGGTAAAAATTAACGCCTATCAGGTTACAGAGCAGATGATGATACGGAAGCAACCCGCAGTATCAGGTATTCGGCTTTCTCCCTTTAGTGCTGGCAACGGTTTTTTCAGTTCGAGCTCTTTTAGGTATAACCCTACGCCATTTGCTTCTGGTACGGTAACGTTTTTCCCACATACAGATACAGTGTCCATCAGGGTTTCAGATAAATTTGGAGCCAATTGGTTTAGATTGGCGCAACAGGACTCTGCGCACATGTTCTCCATTGAAACTAACTTTGTGAACACTTTCTTTTTTGGCATGTATCTCAATGTTGACCCCTCTACGGTGGGAAGTGTTGCAGGATTTGATCCTCAAAAACTTAAATTGAGGATTTATTATAAAAAGTATTATGGCAATTATCTGAGGCAAACCTTTCATGATTTTAAAATTGGTAGCTATTATCAATTCAATAATATTCAATTTGATCGATCCGGCACAGCACTGGCTTCACTTCAGACAAGCAAAGGAATTACCTCTTACCAAACTGGTAACATCTCGTATGTGCAGCCAGGAACTGGATTGGTCACACGACTAGCTTTTCCTTCGTTGAAGACTTTTTTCGCAAATAATCCGAGACTCATATTAAACGCTGCCAATCTTATTGTGTACCCAGAACCAGGAACTTTTCCTAAAAACCTGTTACCACCAAGCCAGCTTCTGCTTTATACAACGGATATGACTAATATTCCACTGTCGTCAGTGGCTGGGGGTGCGGCGGCTATTAACTATGACTATGTTTATGGTATAAATACACGATACACCTTCCAGCTCTTTTCTTA